>NZ_JABWDK010000030.1:0-25001 GCF_013361255.1 Faecalibacillus sp. H12
AAGGTGGAGTACTTCGTTTATCAGTTCCTAAATCTGATATGAAACAAATTGAAAATACTTCTACAATAAGTATTGAATAATATGAAATGAGAAATCCTACGGGATTTCTTTTTTTTGTATCATAAATTTAAAAAGTGGGCATATATTATAATGAGCATATCATAAAATATCATATTTATAAGCATATATTTGTTTAAATCCTAAAAATTGACAAGATATATTTTTATTCATTCAAAAAAGTGTTGATAAAATGAAGGAAAAATATTTCCGGATAGGAGTATTTTTTTAGAAATTTGACAAAATAAAGATATTTTGTTAGTATTCACCGGGGTGAGATTTATGTACTTTGATACACATTGTCATTTAAATAGTGAACAATTATATGAAAATAGAGATGAATTTATTAAACATGCTTTAGACAATCAAGTAGAAATGATGGTTGTTGTAGGGTATGATCTTGAGTCTTCCAAAAAGGCAGTTGAAATTGCTAAAGAGCATTCCTTTATCTATGCTGCTGTAGGTATTGGACCTAATGACTGTTTAAACACAACTACTCAAGATTTACAAATCATCGATGAGTACTTAAACGAACCAAAGGTCGTAGCACTTGGTGAAATTGGATTGGATTATTATTGGGATGATGTTCCTAGCGATAAACAAAAAGAAATTTTTCAACAACAAGTTGATCTTGCTAAAAAACATCAAAAACCAATTATTATTCATTGCAGAGATGCTTATGAAGATACTTATGAAGTGCTTAAAAGAAATGGACATCCAGGAATTATGCATTGTTATAGTGGATCAGTGGAAATGGCTAAAAGATTTATTGATTTAGGTTTTTATATTTCTTTAGCTGGACCAGTCACTTTTAAAAATGCAAGAGTTCCTAAAGATGTGGCAGAAAAAATAGGTTTAGAGCATTTATTAATTGAAACCGACTGTCCTTATTTAACACCACATCCATATCGTGGTAGTTTAAATGAGCCTGCAAATGTTGTGTATATTGCCCAGGAAATAGCGAAGCTAAAGAACATGGAGATAGAAAGCGTTGCAAGTCAGACAACGTTTAATGCTAAAAAAGTATTTGGCATTAAATAGGAGGAAAATTAATGAAAACAATTAAACAAATCATTTCAGATGCAGACCCCCGACTGAAAGGGGTATTAATGATTATGATTGTCTATGTAATGGTTATGGCTACAACTGTTACATCAGGCGCAACTCAAGAAATTAAAGGTTATAAAGAAACTATTGAAATTCAGTATCAAGATGGTAGTCAAGAAGCTAAAGATTATTTAGTTAGACAAGATACTGTTAAAAATGTATTAAAAGAATTAGATGTAAACTTAGGAACTAAAGATACAGTTAATAAAGATATGGCTTATATTGTACAAAGTAAAGATCTACTTCAAGTCAATCGTATTAGCGAAGAAGAAGTAGAAGAAATACAGTATGTTGATTCTCAAACGATTGAAACAACAGGTTTACATTTATTTACAACAGAAGTTGTTCAACAAGGACAACGAGGACAAATTAATAATAAAGTGAAAGTCACTTATGAAAATGGTAAAATCGTCAAAAAAGAATTGTTATCAAGTGAAGTTGTAACTGAAAAAACAGATACGATTATTGCACATGGGACAATTCAACCTGGGGCTTATTTTACTGGAAAACTGACAACTTATGGTGGCGATTGTGCAGGAGGAAATGGAACTTCATCATCAGGGATTTCTTTATCACCAACAACTGGTGTTAAAGGAAGTCATAGTGCAAAGTTAAGTTATAAAGGTGGAAGTTATTATTGTTTAGCAGCAGATCCATCTATTCCTTTTGGAACAATTATTAAGATTACAAATCACAACTTAGGTATTGAATCAACAGCGTATGGTATTGTTGTTGATAGAGGTGGAGCTATTAAGAAAAATCATATTGATATTTTTAATGGAACAGAAGCTGGCAAATACTTTAAAGGTGGTACGTCAAATAATACACAATTTGAAATCGTATCTGTTGGTAGTGGCAAGAATTTTTGGAAATAGATAACAAGTATATCTCAAATGAGGTATACTTTTTTTGTGGGGTGATGATATGAAAATAGGTGTTATTCAAGCTTCGTCGCAAATAGAAAAAAATACTATTTTATATGAATGTACAAAAGATTATGGGGAAGTTATTAATTTTGGTTGCTTTGAAGATGAAGAAAATTATTCCTATGTTGAAATTGCTTTAGGAATTTGTTTGTTGATTTCAAGCCAAGCGGTAGATTTTATAGTGACAGGATGTTCTTCAGGACAAGGAATGATGATTGCTTGTAATAGTCTACCAAATTTAATTTGTGGCTATTTACCAACACCACAGGATGCTTATTTATTTGGAAGAATCAATGATGGTAATGTGGCTTCTTTACCATTAGGTCTTAACTATGGATGGGCTGGTGAAATTAATTTAAAAGCAACTCTCCAACAATTATTTGAAGAACCTTTTGGAATAGGGTATCCTTTAAAAGATGCAAAGCGAAAACAAGAAGATACAAAGAAAATAAAAGCTTTAAATCAATTATGTAAAAAAGATATTATTGAGTTTTTAAATGAAATCGATTCATCATTCATTAATAAAGTTTTATCTAAAAAGAATGTGATCGATTATATTTTAGAACAAGGAAAAGATCAAAGAATAAAACAATGGATTTTAAACAGGAGGTAATCCTGTTTTTTTATGAAAAAAGAGTGATAAAACGTACGAAACTCATCTTTTTTCCTCGTCAAAAAAGCAATGTTGGTGTACAATGGAAAAGAATTGAAAGGGAGTGTAAGTGATATGTATGACGTAATAGTTGTCGGAGGGGGACATGCTGGAATTGAAGCCAGTTTAGCACCTTCAAGAATGGGATTAAAAACATTACTTGTCACATCAAATATAAATAATATTGGGTCAATGCCATGTAATACTTCTATTGGTGGACCTGCTAAAGGAATCATTGTAAGAGAAATCGATGCTCTTGGTGGACAAATGTCTAAAACAGCAGATAAGACTTACTTACAAATGAAAATGTTAAATACCGCTAAAGGACCAGGTGTCCAATCTTTAAGAGCACAAGCTGATAAAAAAGCATATCCTCGTTATATGCAAAAAGTGGTTAAGGAACAAGAAAACCTCGATTTAATTGAAGGAATGGTTGAAGATTTAGTTGTTGAAGATCAAACAGTTAAAGGAGTTATTCTTGATGATGGAACAACTTATTTATCGAAAACTGTTATTCTAACAACAGGTACTTATTTAAAAGCAGAAATTCTTGTTGGACATAGTAAACATGCTAGTGGACCAGATCAACAAAAAGAATCAAAATTCTTATCTGGAAAATTAAAAGATTACGGATTTAGAATTCAAAGATTAAAAACAGGAACACCACCACGTGTTGAAATCAATAGTATAGATTATTCAAAAACATCATTACAACCAGGAACAGATGCAAAACTAGCCTTTAGTTTTACCACAGATGAATATGTTCCTATTGAAAAACAAACACCATGTTATCTAACTTATACAAATGAAACAACACATAAAATCATTCATGATAATCTAGAAAAATGTGCAATGTATAGTGGACTTGTTAAAGGAATTGGACCACGTTATTGTCCATCCATTGAAGATAAAGTTGTTAAATTCTCAGATAAACCTCAACATCAAATCTTCTTAGAACCTGAATCAAAAGAAATGAATTCAATCTATGTACAAGGTTTTTCAACATCTATGCCACATGATATTCAAGAACAAATGATTCGTACTTTACCAGGATTAGAAAACTGTACAATCTTAAAATATGCTTATGCGATTGAATATGATGCGATTGATCCATTACAATTATGGCCATCACTTGAAACCAAAGTCATTAAAAACTTATTTACTGCTGGGCAAATCAATGGAACAAGTGGTTATGAAGAAGCTGCTGGACAAGGTTTAATGGCAGGTATCAATGCAACACTTAAAGTAAGAAATGAAGCACCTCTTGTCTTAAAAAGAGATGAAGCTTATATTGGTGTCATGATTGATGATCTTGTTACTAAAGGAACAAAAGAACCTTATCGTATGCTTACATCAAGAGCGGAATATCGTTTATTAATTAGACATGATAATGCTGATGAAAGACTTTATGATTATAGTCATAAAATTGGACTTGTTAAAGATAAAGAATATCAAAGATATCAAAATAAAATGAAAGGGATCTATGATGAAATTGAACGTTTAAGTACTATTCGTTTTACCCCAAAAGATGATATCAATGAAATGTTGGAACAAAACAATTCTTCGCATTTAAAAGAAGGGGTTTCTGCAAAAGAACTTATTACAAGACCTGAAATCACTTATGATATGATGTTACCTTATATTGATGCACCTGAATTAAGTGAGGAACAAAGAAGAAGAATTACTATTTTAATTAAATATGCAGGATATATTGAAAAAGCTAAAAGACAAGCGCAAAAACAAATCAAAATGGAAGAAAAACATATTCCAGAAGATATTGATTATGAAGATGTTAAAAACCTAGCTTTAGAAGCAAAACAAAAATTATCAGAAATTAGACCACTTACCATTGGTCAAGCTTCTCGTATATCAGGAATCAATCCTGCAGATATTTCAGTTTTATTAATTTATTTAAAACAAAAATATAACGGAGAATAAGAATGAATGAATTAGAATTTCAAAATATACTTAAAGAAAAAGGAATCGAAGTAAGTGAACATCAACTTCAACAATTTCAAAAATATTATGAAATCTTAGTTGAATGGAATGAAAAAATGAATCTTACAGCAATTACGGATAAAGAAGATGTTTATTTAAAACATTTCTATGATTCAATTACGATTGCTTTTGATTTTGATTTCAATAATCAAACCTTGATTGATGTAGGAGCTGGTGCTGGTTTTCCCTCAGTTCCTTTAAAAATCCTTTATCCAAATTTAAAGATTACAATCGTTGATTCCTTAAATAAAAGAATTACTTTCTTAAATCATTTATTTAAAGAACTGGAATTAGATAACTGTCAAGCAGTGGCTGCACGTGCAGAAGAATACGCTAAAGATCATCGTGAAAGTGTTGATATCGTGATGGCAAGAGCGGTAGCACGTTTAAATATTCTTGATGAACTTTGTTTACCACTTGTTAAAAAGAATGGTTATTTCTTATCTTTAAAAGGAAGACAAGCACCAGAAGAAGTAAAAGAAGCTAAAAAAGGTATTCAATTATTAGGTGGACAAATAGAAAGTACACATGATTTTACACTTGCAAATCATGATGATTTTAGAAGTAATATTATTATTAAAAAAGTAAAAGAAACACCAAAGAAGTATCCAAGAATGTTTTCTAAAATAAAAAAGAGTCCATTGTAGGAGGGTATCATGTTTAATAATAAATTAAAAAATATAGATATTAATAAAATACAAGCAAATGAGAATCAGCCAAGAACTGTTTTTAATGAAGAAAAAATTGAAGAATTAGCTGCTTCTATTGAAGAAAATGGTTTAATACAACCTATAGTTGTAAGAAAAGTAAATGGAATTTACCAAATTATTGCAGGTGAAAGAAGATATCGTGCTTGTTGTTCTTTAAATATGAAACAAGTACCATGTATTATTGAAGATTATGATGATAAACAAACACAAACACTTGCTATTATTGAAAATATTCAAAGAGAAGACTTATCACCATTAGAAGAAGCAAAAGCTTATCAAGCTTTAATTAAAGAATATGGTTATAGTCAAACAGAGCTTGCAGATATTGTTGGTAAAAAACAATCAACGATTGCGAATAAATTAAGATTATTAAAATTAAGTGATGATGTTCAATTTTCTTTAAATCAAAAACAAATAACAGAAAGACATGCTAGAGCAATGCTTTCATTAAATGAAGAAAAACAACAAGAAGTCTTAAGAGAAGTTTTAAAGAAAAAACTAACAGTAGCTGATACAGAAAGACTTATTAAAAAAGAACCAAAACCTAAAAAGAAAAAAGCATCAGCCGATGTTAAAAAAACAATTTCAAGAAATGTGAAAATTGCTTTAAATACATTACAACAAGCAATTGGAATGATTGAAAAAACAGGAACATCACTTCAACAAGAAACAGAAGATTTAGAAGATGAATATGTTATTACAATTAGAATACATAAGTAGAGGGTTAAGATGAAGTTACTAGCAACAGATATGGATGGAACATTTCTAAGAGATGATAAATCCTACAGTGAAGAATTTAATGATTTATATAAACAAATGTTAAAAAAAGATATACAATTTGTCATTGCATCAGGAAATCAATATGAAGCATTAGTTTGTAAATTTGATGATGATATTAAAGATGATCTTTATTATCTTTGTGAAAATGGAACAAAGATTGTCTATCGAGGAGATGTTATTTATAAACATTGTTTAGAAACTGATGATTATCAACATGCATTAAATATTTTAAAAGAAGATGAAGAATGTATGTTAGTTGTATCAGGAGTAAAGCATGCTTATATTTTAAAGAAGTTTGAAGATAGAAAAGATTTTATTACATTATTTATTAAAAATATTGTTTTTGTAGACTCATTTGATGAAATAGATGATGAAATATTAAAATTTTCAGTTGCTAACTTTGATGGTAAAATTGAAGATAGACTTGAAGTGATCAAGAAAAGGATAAATCCTAAATTTAGAGTTGTAACCACAGGAAATGTTTGGTTTGATATTTTTTATAAGACAATTAATAAAGGAACTTCCTTACAACATCTTCTAGATTTGTTAGGAATATCTAATGAAGAATCAGGAGCCTTTGGCGATCAAATGAATGATTATGAAATGTTACAAACAGTAAAATATGGTTATGCGATGGCTAATGCCATGCCACCTGTTAAAGAGGTTGCTTATCAAGTGATTGATAGTAATGAAAATGATGGCGTTATTTTAAAAATAAAAGAAATCTTAAAAGGTAACTATTAAACAATGCGTAAGCATTGTTTTTTTTGTATAATAAAGACGTTAAAACAAGGAGGAAGACTATGAAACCAAAATTACATTTTACAGCCCCTTATCATTGGATCAATGATCCAAATGGACTTATTTATTATAAAGGAAACTATCATATCTTTTATCAACATTTCCCATATGATAATAAATGGGGAACAATGCATTGGGGACATGCTATTACAAAAGATTTTGTCAATTTTGAACATCTTCCAATTGCTTTATATCCATCTAAAGATTTTGATAGAAATGGATGTTTTTCAGGATCAGCAATTGAAATTGATGGCCAACTTTATCTTTATTATACAGCTATTAAATACGCTAAAGAAAATCCAAGTAATGTACATAATCAATATAGTGATGATGATTTAAGAGCCTCACAAGCACTCGTTGTAAGTAGTGATGGAATTCATTTTGATAATGTTAAAAATAAAAAACAAATCATTCCCATGATTCAAGAAGCTTATCTTGGAGATTATCGTCATACCAGAGATCCTAAAGTATGGAAAAAACAAGATGGAAAATATGCCATGGTCATTGGTAGTAAAGTCGCTTATGAAGATGACTATTGTGGAAAAGCTCTTTTTTATGAAAGTGAAGATGGAATTCATTTTGAATATAAAAACAGCTATCAAGAACCAACTATTGGAAATATGTGGGAATGTCCAGATGTCTTTAAAATCAATAATCAATTCTTTATGATTTTCTCACCAGAAAATACAGATCTACCACCAAAACCAAATAGTAATGCGCGTTATATGCCGATTGATTTTGAGGAAGATACACTTACTATTAAAGAGCATGGTGATTGGCCTTACTTAGATCATGGTTTAGATTTCTATGCACCACAAACGTTCTTATCAAAAGATAATGAAAGAATTTTACTTGGTTGGCTTAGAATGAGAAAACCAGTTCAAGGAGAAGAATGGGTTGGGATGTTTATTATGCCAAGAGTTTTAAAAGAAAAAGAGGGTAAGATTATTCAAGAACTTTATCCTGAAATTAAAAATTCATTTAATCAAGAAATTCAAGATATTTCATTTGATCAACCATTCCAATTAAAGACAACACTTAATAAGGATAGTTCTTTAAATCTTGGTGGTTTTAAAATTGATATTCAAGATGATTGTCTCCATTTAAATAGAGAAGAAGTCTCTATTCAAGAAAATAAAGTATGTAATGATGTTATTTCACCTAAATTACAAGGACATTATGATATTGAACTTTATTATGATCATCATGTTTTTGAAATCTATATTAATGGTGGTGAATATGTGATGTCACAAGTTGTTTATGATTTAAATGATCAAGTTGTTATTCAAAATACAGAGTATAAAGTCTATGTCAGATCATTATAAATTCTTTAGTCATAAACAATGTGAGTATTATCCTTGTCATCAATTAGATGAAATTAATTGTTTGTTTTGTTATTGTCCATTATATATTTTAAAAGATTGTAAAGGTCATTATAAAATGATAGGAAATATTAAAGATTGTAGTGGATGTACTTTACCACATCAAAAAGAAAACTATGATTATATTATTTCTCGTTATCAAGATGTTGTAAAAGCTTTTCAATTACTTGACAATAAAGATACAAATGATAAGATAAAAGCACCAGAGGGTATTGAAGACAATGCTGGATAAGGTTTAGACCTTATCCAATTTTTTTTATGAGGAAATTATGGAACAAAGACTTTTAAAGCATTAATGATATTTGCTTTACCTTATATGTTTTCAAACTTATTACAAGTATTATATGGGTCGGCAGATTTATTTGTTGTAGGACAATTTGGACATACCTTTGATGTCTCAGGAGTTTCGATAGGAAGTCAAACGATGGCTTTAATTACTAATCTTATTTTAGGACTTACTACAGGGGTTACGGTTTTATTAGGACAATATCTAGGAAGTAAATCTTATCGAGATTTATCGAAAATGATTGGTGGAGCTATTGTTTTATTTTTAATCATTGCTTTAGGTTTAACTTTTGTGATGTTGTATTTTAATAATGAAATTACACTTTTAATGAATACACCAAAAGAAGCTATTGAAGCAACGAAAAGCTAATTAAGTATATTATCTTTATTGTCGGATATAATGTTGTCAGTAGTATTTTAAGAAGATTAGGGGATAGTAAAACACCTTTATTGTTTGTTTTTATTGCGTGTATCATTAATATTATTGTTGATTTTGTTTTAGTAGGATATTTTCATTTGGGAACAAAAGGGGCTGCCATTGCCACTGTATCAGCATAAGAGTTTTCTTTTCTCTTTGCATTAGTTTATTTATGTAAAAAAGGAATTGGTTATTCTTTTATAAAGAAGATATTTGTTTTTCAAAATATATTCAAAAGATAATGCAAATAGGTTTTCCTTTGGAATTACAAAGTGTACTTGTTAATATATCATTGATTATTGTTAATCAAATGGGCTTAATTGCTTCTGCTTCTTTAGATGTTGTTGGAAAATTAATGGAATTTTTAATGTTACCAGCCATTGCCTTAGGAAGTGCTTTAACTTCTCTTATTGCTTTAAATGTAGGAGCTAAACAATATAAGCGTGCTAAACAAACATTAAAGTATGCAATCATGATATCTCTTGCCTTCGCAATTGTTGTAACAACGATTTGTGAAATCGATGGAACAATACTTACGCGTATTTTTACCAATAATCAAGATGGTATTAAAAATGGTGCCTTGTATTTAAAAACGTATTCTATTGATTGTTTACTTACAAGTTTTTTATTCTGTATTAATGGGTATTTAAATGGTTACGAAAGAACTGTCTTTACGATGGTACATAGTTTAGTAGCAACTTTTGTTGGAAGAATTCCTTTAACTTTATTATTTTCTAAAATACCAAACGTAACATTATTCCATATGGGAATTGCAGCCCCATTATCTACAATGATTTCTTTAGTAATGATCTTTATTTATTTTAAGAAAACAAAATTTGATAAAGTTAAACAGTAAGAAGTTACATTATTACTTATAAAAAAGAAATATTTTATTTTTTTTGTAACAATATATCTTTTTTATAAATTCTATTGCTTAGTTTATTTTGAATCTTTATGATTAAAGATAGGTGATGAAAATGATTAAAGCGATATTTTTAGATATTGATGGAACATTGATTTCGGGGAAAAGACCTTCTATAAAAAAAGAAGTGATTGAAGGATTAAAACAAGTAAGGAAAAAAGGAATTCAATTGTTTATAGCCAGTGGAAGACATATGTTAGAGCTAGAAGAACTAAAACTTGTTGAACAGTTTGAATTTGATGGCTATCTTTTATTAAATGGTGGCTATTGTACAATAGGTTCACAAATTATTTATGATAATAAAATACCTCAAGAGGATTTAAAAGAAATTGTAAAGATTGTAAAAGAAAACAATTATCCTTGTTTATTTATTGAGAGCAATCAAATGTATATTACTCATGTAAATCAAAGAGTCATAGATGCTCAAGCATCTATTTCAACAATGATTCCACCAATAAGTAATCAAATCAATATAGATAACATTTACCAAGTAGATCCTTATGTAGATGAAAAAGGAATAAAAGAAATTATAAAAAATACCAAACATGTCAAAGTCACAAAATGGCATGACTATGCCTATGATATTGTTCCCAAAACAGGTGGGAAAGCAGCGGCTATTCAAGCTGTTTCAAAACATTTTGGTTATCAAAAAGAAGAATTAATGGCTTTTGGTGATGGACATAATGATATTGAAATGTTAGATGTCGTAGGTTATCCTATTGTGATGGAAAATGGCAGTGATGAAGTAAAACAACATGCATGTTATATTTGTGATGATGTTGAAAAAGAAGGAATTTTAAAAGGATTAAAACATTTTAATCTTATTGACTAGGAGAAAAGAGTATGAGAAGAAAAGATAGAGAAATTACTGATTTTGATGAAATGATGAAAATTATTGCAAAGTGTGATACATGTCGTTTAGTACTATTTGATGATGAATTTCCTTATATCGTTCCTTTAAACTTTGGAACAGATGTAGAAGAAGGACAACTTTATCTATATTTTCATAGTGCCAAAGTAGGAACAAAACTTGATTTAATAAGAAAAAATAATAAAGTTACTTTTGAAATGGATTGTGAACATAATATTATTATGTATGATGAAAGAATGTCATGTACAATGGGGTATGAAAGTGTCATTGGACATGGTATTGTAGAATTTGTTGAAGATGAAAATAAGATTAATGCGTTAAAAATCTTAATGAGACATTATCATGAAGAAGATTTTAAATTCAATGAAAAAGTCGCAAAAGTAACAGAAGTTTTCCGTGTTAAAGTGCTCGATATGACAGGTAAACGAAGAGATAATATTCATCCTGAAGAAAAAGTAAAAAGACATATCTCACTAGATTAAAAGGGCTTGTAATTAGCCCTTTTAATCTAGTTCTTCACCATTAGAAGCAATAACTTTCTTATACCAATCATAAGAATCTTTTTTGCTCCTTTCTAATGTTCCATTACCTTCATTATCTCTATCTACATAGATAAATCCGTAACGTTTTTTCATTTCACCTGTTGTAAATGAAACACAGTCAATACATCCCCAAGGAGTATATCCCATTAAATCAACACCATCTTCTTCAACAACTTTTTTCATTTCTTCGATATGAGCTCTTAAGTAATCAATACGATATGGATCATGACAAGAACCATCTTCTTCTTTTACATCAATTGCTCCAAAACCATTTTCTACAATAAACAATGGTTTTTCATATCTTTCATAGAACATATTTAAAGTGTATCTTAATCCTTCTGGATCAATAGCCCATCCCCATGCTGTTTCGTGAATAAAAGGATTTTTAACTGAATGTTTACTTGATCCATCTGTTGTCATAGAAATATCTCTAATGGAATTAGAATCTACAGTATTCGACATATAATAACTAAACCCAATATAATCAACAGTACCTTCAGCTAATGATTTTTTATCTTCTTCAGTGATATCAATATTGAATCCTTTTCTTTCAAACATTTTTAAGGCATAAGCAGGATAATGTCCACGACATTGTACATCACAGAAGAAGAAACGATCATGCATTTGTTGTTGTGCTAATACTTGATCTGCTGGACGACAACTAAATGGATAAATTGGAACCATAGAAATCATATTTCCAATTTTGAAATCAGGATTGATTTCTTTACCTATTTTTACCGCTTTAGCTGAAGCCACTAATGTATGATGTCCACAGATATACATTGCTTCTTCTGGACTATCATAGTCTCCAAAATGAGCTCCACTGTTTGTCCAACCATAAATGTCGTTAATAAAGTTCATTTGGTTATTGATTTCATTGAAAGTCATCCAGTATTTAACTTTGTTTTTATATCTTTTGAAACATACTTCTGCAAATTTAACAAAGAAATCAATTGTTTTACGGTTCATAAATCCACCGTATTCTTTAGCTAAATGATAAGGCATTTCAAAATGTGATAATGTAATAACAGGTTCAATACCATATTTTAATAATTCATCAAAAACATCATCATAGAATTGTAATCCTTCTTCATTAGGTTCTTCTTCATCCCCTAATGGGAAAATTCTTGTCCAAGCAATAGAAGTTCTAAAACATTTAAATCCCATATCCGCAAACATAGCGATATCTTCTTTATAGTGTCCATAGAAATCAATTCCTACATGATTTGGATAATATTTTCCTTCTACAACACCATCAGTGATTTCTCTAGGTACACCATGTGCTCCTGCAGTCATAACATCCGCTACAGAATATCCTTTAGAAGTATTTAATACTCCTCCTTCAAATTGGTGAGCAGCTAACGCTCCACCCCATAAAAAATCTTTTTTTAACATAGTTTTTTCCTCCACTATTTATATTTGATTTTATAAGTTAAAATAATTGAAGCAAAAACAAAAGTAATTGCATTTGCGCCAATCAAATTATAATCTCGTATGTTAATACCATGAATAATCCATAAAAATACTCCTAAAACAAAAGCAACATACATTCCAAGTGAAATGCTTGATGTATCTTTGGTTTTAATAACTTGATATGCTTGTGGTAAAAATGAAATTGTTGTTAAAATGGCAGCGATAGTACCAATCATTTTTGATTCCTCCTTTTCTACAAAACTAAAATAATTTATAAAAAAGAACTTATCAAGTGATAAAGCATACTAAGAAATAACATAACAAAATTATTCTTAAAAGATAAAAAAACAATGTTACATTGTAACATTGTCAACTTTCTTGATTAAAGATATGTCCATAAAGATTATCTAATTCTTTAGAATGTTTTAAATCATTTGATATAAGAATAGTATAAAACAAATCAAAAATATATTTTAAAGAAATATAGAAAATCATGTCTTTTAAACTTTCGAATTCTTCATGGATTATTCCATATAAAACATAAGGTGTTTTTAAAGATAATTCTTTTGCTTGTTTAGATGTAATCACAAGAAAAGGAATCTTTCTTTCTTTTAAAATATCAACTACTCTTAATAAATGCTTATTTTTACCATATTTACTCACAAGTATAATTGTATGATCCCTTTCCACATTAAAACTTAGCCAAAGCTGTTTATCATGATTATGATAAACATTAACAATCTTATTAACACTTGATAATAAATGACTAGCATAATCTCCAATAGTAGAATTTGTATCATTGGCAATAATATCAATATATTTATTTTTAGAAATCATAGAAATTATGTGGTTAAATGTGGTAGAGTCAATATTATCTTTTGTTTGATGAATAATACCACATTCAATTTCTGTAAGTTTATTTTTTACAGAATAAAGGTTTTCATGAGATTGAATATGCATATTAGAAAGATAATACTGATTTAAAAAAGAATGGATATTAAGTTTAAAATCATTATAACTTTCAAAACCTAGCTTTTTAACAAAACGAATAATAGCTGTTGGACTTGTGAATGTTTCTTTAGCAAGTTGATGTGAAGAAAGTAAAGGGATTTCTTCACTATGTTCAAGTATGTATCTAGCAATAAACAAATCATTTTTATTTAATTTATAATCTTTTTCTAACTGTTTTAAAATCATAAAATCACCTCATTTTTATTATAATATTAAAATTGATAAACATCTTCACCTAATAGATTTAAAGCATTTAAATCAATAATTTGATAAGTACCACGTTTAGTTTTCTTTATATATTTCTTATCTAAAAATAATTGAAGAATACGTTGGAGTTGACGATAACTACAACCTATCAATTCAGCAACGACTACAAAATTATCTTGAACAATAGAGTTTTTATGAGAAACAATAAAGTAAGCCGCTAATCTATTTTCAACTGGATAATTTAATGAAATAGACTGATTCTGAGTTGATTTAGAAAGCTTGATGGCAAGATTTTTTGCGATGGTTTTCATAAAGAAAACATCATTCATTAATATTTCATGATATTTAGAAAGGGAAATAGTTGCACAAATACAGTCTTCATAAGCAATCACATTATTAATAATAGGAGATTGAGTGATAAATTCTAAATCACCAATAATAGAGTAGGGACTATTAAAACTGCATAACATACTATTTCCATTCGCATTAATATGGTTTACTTTCACTTTTCCTCTTAAAAGAATATAAATATAATTAAGCTTTTCACCTTGATGTAATAAATATTCGTCTTTATTTAATTTTTTGATTTCAATATATTGATAATTATCAACGTGAAGAATTTCTAATTTTTTTAATTCATTTAAATAATTCATCTAAATCACCATCACCAATATGACATATGTCGTATTTATAATCAAGTTCAATCACTATAATTCTTTCTGGAGGTGATCTTGATGGATTTTGTATTAGCCACATTATGTGGGATTATTGTAACGACAATGAATGTATTTAATGGGCAATTATCAGATTATACAGGGGTCTATTTATCAACAGTTATCATTCATTTAGTTGGTTTAGTTACTTTTTTAATTATTATGAAAATCAAAGATAAGAAAGTTTGTTTTAAAAAACAAATTCCTTTATATATGTATTGTGGAGGATGTATTGGGGTATTAACTGTTATTTTTAATGTTTTTGCGATTGGTAAGATAGGAGCTTCTTTAATGACAGCACTAGGATTATTAGGACAAATGATGACATCTTTGTTGTTAGAAAATAAGGGATGGCTAGCGACATCTATTCGAAAATTAAATATAGGAAAGATCATAGGATTAGCAGTTGTTTGTTTAGGAATAGGAGTGATGTTATTATGATTTCTATTATATTTTCTATTCTATCAGGAGTTACAATTGTTTTAAGCCGTAGTGTCAATGGGATGCTTTCTAAGAAAATGGGAGCTTATCAGGGAACGTTTTATAATTACTTTACAGGCTTTATGACAAGTTTGATTTTAATGCTTGTTTTGATGATTGTTGGTGTTCAACATATAAATATTTCTTTAGATAAAACGAATTTGATGATGTATTTAGGTGGAATCATAGGGGTTTTTAATATCTTGATTTTAAATATTATTGTTCCTAGAATATCACCTGTTATCCTTACTTTATTAAGCTTTATTGGACAACTTGTCAGTGGGATGGTGATTGATGCTTTTGTATATAACATGTTTTCTATTTCAAAAATTTTAGGATGTTTGATTGTTATTGCTGGTTTAGTGATTTATCAATTAAGTGAAGAAAAAGCATAAAAGAAGATCAGTTTAGATCTTCTTTTTGCTTAATATGAGCTTTTCTTTTTCTGATCTTTTTAATTGTTTAATTTGATACTCTCTTTTTAAAGCCTCGCTTTTATGTTCAAAAGTTTCAAAATAAACAAGTTCGACTGGTCTTCTTGCCTTTGTATATTTAGCACCTTTACCAGCGTTATGGGCTTCAATACGCTTTTCTAGCTGATTTGTCCAACCAGTATAAAGTGTTTGATCACGACACCTTACGATATAAACGTAATTATTTTGTTGTTGAGCCAAAGCCACCATTTCTTTCTTCAGTGACATCATCATCTTCAACAATTCCAAATTCAAAGAAAATACCTTGAACCATTCCTTGTCCTACTTTTAAAGAAAGAGATTTATCTTCATTACTATCATTTGTAAGTTTTACAAACATATGACCTTCATTATCACTATTATAATAATCACTATCAATAATACCTACTGTATTATTAAGTTGTAAACGATATTTAAATCCTAAACCACTACGAGGATATAAACCTAATACCCAACCATTTTCAATACGCACACGAATACCTGTAGGAATTTTAATAGTTTGTCCTGGATTTAATTCAAAATCAATAGGACTATAGAAATCATATCCAGCTGATCCTTTTGTGGCACGTTTTGGAAGTTGGATGGAATGATAGATTTCTTCTACTTCTTTTTCATTATATTGAGGAAATGAATCCATGAAATCATTTTTAAATTGGTTATATGATACTTTTTCAAATTTTGCGATTTTTTTCATAATTTTTCTCCTTTTTACTTCTCTATTATAGAGGAAAAAAGAAAACAAGAAAATAAATAATTTCATCACTTGACATAGGGAAATGAGATTGTTATTATATGTGTAAATTATAAGACATAGTATTGAATACTACATAAAATAGTTAAAAGAGGTAATGTGTATGAAAAGAACAAAATTAGATGATCGTGTTTTACCTGTTTATACAAAGGGTGAAGAAATATTTAATATGGTAACTCATATTGTAGGTGGGGCGATGGGAATAGCCGCATTAGTTTTATGTATTATCTTTTGTCATGATGGTTATGGCTTATTTTCAGGGATTGTTTATGGAATTTCGATGATTCTTCTTTATACAATGTCAGCTATCTATCATGGTTTATCACCTAAGCTTAAAGCAAAGAAAGTTTTCCAAATTATGGATCATTGCAGTATCTTTGTATTGATTGCGGGAACTTACACACCGGTTTTACTTTGTTCAATAAGAGAAGTTGATGCTAAATGGGCTTGGATTTTATTTGCAGTCATATGGATCATGACAGTGATTGGAATTACGTTAAATGCAATCGATATTAAAAAATATCAAACTTTTTCAATGATTTGTTATTTAGTGATGGGTTGGTGTATTATTTTTAAAATCAATCTCTTACCACAAGCAATAGGAATGAATGGTATTTGGTTACTTGTTTCAGGAGGACTTGCTTATACAATTGGTGTTATTTTCTATGTATTACAAAATAAGATTAAATATATGCATAGTATTTGGCATTTATGGATTTTAGTTGGTTCTATCTTACATTTTTTATGTATTATCTTATATGTTCTTTAGAATTTATAAAAATCATAAATATATTTTTTACAAAGTCCTTTGTTTATATAAACATTGGATTTTTTTATTTTGTAAAAACGTAAAAGAACTATAAAATCAATATTATTTGTGATAGAATGGATTGGACGTCGAATTATTTTAAGTAAAATAATTCGAAAAAAAGTATGGGCCAATAGAGCATAAAAGTATATTTTTTTTTTTTGATTGGCTATAATACAAATACATAAAAAATACGAAAGGGGATATTTGGCGTGAAAATAATAAAAAGAAATGGGCAAGAAGCAATTTTTGATGAAGTAAAAATTACCAATGCAATTATTGGTGCTAATAAAGAAGTTGTTGAAACAGAAAGACTTTCTGAAGAAGAAATAGATAATATTACAAATGACATTAAATATAAATGTCAAAAAATGAAAAGAGCATTAAGCGTTGAAGAAATTCAAAACTTAGTAGAAGATGAATTAATGAAATTAAATGCTTTTTCTGTTGCCAGAAAGTATATTACATATCGTTTTCAAAGAGCACTAGCAAGACAATCTAATACAACTGATGATCAAATTTTAAGTTTGATTGAATGTGCAAATGAAGAAGTTAAACAAGAAAACTCTAATAAAAACCCTACAGTAAATAGTGTACAAAGAGATTATATGGCTGGAGAAGTTAGTAAAGATTTAACAAGAAGAATTTTACTTCCAGAAGATATTGTAAAAGCACATGATGAAGGATTGATTCATTTCCATGATGCTGATTATTTCTCTCAACATATGCATAACTGTGATTTAGTAAATCTAGAAGATATGTTACAAAATGGAACAGTTATTTCAGAAACAATGATTGAAAAACCAAAGAGTTTTTCTACTGCATGTAATGTAGCTACTCAAATTATTGCTCAAGTAGCAAGTTCTCAATATGGGGGACAAAGTATTACATTATCTCATTTAGCACCATTTGTTGATGTAAGTAGACAAAAATTTAGAAAAGAAGTTAAAGAAGAATTTGAAACTATTGGTTTAGAATTAGATGATGAAAAAATCAATGCTTTAGCTGAAGAACGTTTGAAAAAAGAAATTACTAAAGGGGTACAAACAATTCAATATCAAGTTGTTACTTTAATGACAACAAATGGACAAGCACCATTTATTACTGTCTTCATGTATTTAAATGAAGTACCTGAAGGACGTTTAAGAGATGACCTTGCTATGATCATTGAAGAAACACTTAAACAAAGAATGAAAGGTGTTAAAAATGAAAAAGGTGTTTATATTACACCAGCATTCCCTAAATTAATCTATGCTTTACAAGAAAACAATATTGAACCTAATAGTCAATATTATTATTTAACAGAACTTGCTGCAAGATGTTCAGCAAAACGTTTAGTTCCTGATTATATTTCTGAAAAAGTAATGAAAGAATTAAAAGTTGATCAAAATGGAAATGGTCAATGTTATCCATCAATGGGATGTAGATCTTTCTTAACACCTTATATTGATGAAAATGGTAAACCAAAATACTATGGACGTTTCAATCAAGGAGTTGTGACAATCAACTTAGTTGATGTGGCTTGTTCATCAAAAAGAGATATGAACAAATTCTGGCAAATCTTTGATGAAAGATTAGATTTATGTTATAGAGCTTTAATGTGCAGACATGAACGTTTAAAAGGAACACCTAGTGATGTAGCTCCTATTTTATGGCAACACGGAGCATTGGCTCGTCTTAAAAAAGGTGAGACAATTGATAAATTATTATACGGTGGTTATTCAACAATTTCTCTTGGATATGCTGGATTATATGAATGTGTTAAATATATGACAGGTAAATCACATACAGATCCAAGTGCAACACCATTTGCAATCGAAGTGATGCAACATTTAAATGACGCATGTGCAAAATGGAAAGAAAAAGAAAATATTGATTTTTCACTTTATGGAACACCAATTGAATCAACAACTTATAAATTTGCAAAATGTTTACAAAAACGTTTTGGTAAAATTGAAGGTGTTACAGATAAAAACTATATTACAAACAGTTATCATATCCATGTAACAGAACATATTAACGCCTTTGATAAATTAACATTTGAATCTCAATTCCAAAAATTATCACCAGGTGGAGCTATTTCTTATGTAGAAGTTCCAGATATGCAAGATAATATTGATGCGGTATTAGCAGTTATGAAACATATTTATAATAATATTATGTATGCTGAATTAAATACAAAGAGTGATTATTGTATGGCTTGTGGATATGATGGAGAAATCCAAATTGAAAAAGATGAAAATGGTAAACTTATTTGGGTATGTCCAAACTGTGGAAATAAAAACCAAGATATGATGTCTGTTGCTAGACGTACATGTGGTTATATTGGAACACAATTCTGGAATCAAGGAAGAACACAAGAAATCAAAGAACGTGTATTACACTTATAGAGATGAAATTTTCATCTCTTTTTTTCTATTTATTAACCAAAAACCAAAGAATGGAAAATGGTAAACAAGTTGTTGATGGAAATCTTGAAGGTATTAAAAAATCTTTAGAGGGTTCTCTTGAAAGATTAAAAACAGATTATATTGATTTGTATTATTTACATCGCGTTGATCCTAATATACCAATTGAAGATATTGCGTATTTAATGAAGGATTTTATTAAACAAGGGAAAATCAAACATTGGGGATTATCAGAAGCAAAAATTGAAACCAAGCCCATGCAATATGTTCTTTAACAGCCGTAGAGAGTGAATATTCAATGATGTGGAGAGAACCAGAAGATAAGCTTATTCCTTTACTTGAAGAACTAGGTATTGGTTTTGTTCCTTTTGCTCCATTATGTAAAGGATTTTTAAGTGATGCTTATGATAAAAATGGTTTTCATGCAAAATTAAATGCACCAAGATTTAGTGAAGAAGCGCTTAAAAAGAATCAAGTAGTTGTTGATTTAGTTAATAAAATTGCAAAAGAAAAAAAGGCAACAGTTGCATAAATTTCTTTGGCTTGGGTATTAGCACAAAAAGATTTTATTGTACCTATTCCAGAAACAACAAAGTTGGAAAGATTAAAAGAAAATATTAAAGCAACCGAAATCAAATTTACAAAAGCAGAAGTTGAATCAATGAATCAAGCATTATCTCAAATGGATATCGAAAGTAGAAGATTTGAACCAAGTTCTGATTTTGAAAAAAGAGTTGGTTTATATAAAGGCGAGATATTCTCGCTTTTTTTGTTATGAAAAAAATTTAATGAATTGATAAATTTGTAAAAATATGTCGATTATATCTAAAAAATATGTAATACTGAAAGAAGTGAGGAAAGGAGAATAAGGTGAAAGATATTTATTTATTACTAACAAAATCAGATACTTTTATTTCTAAAGCAATTTATTTAATGACGCAAGACAGTTATACACATATTTCTATCTCTTTTGAAGAAAATTTACAACCGATGTATAGTTGTGCTAGAAAATATACTTACTCTCCAATTCCTGCAGGAATTAGAAATGAGTCATTTGAAAAGGGATTCTATAATAAAAATCAACATATTCCTTGTGCATTATATAAACTTACTGTTAAGAAAGAGATATATTATAAGGCAAAATTTATTTTAGAATCTATTTTAAATCATTCTCAAGATTATAAATATAATTTAATGGGATTGATTTTATGTAAATTGGAAGTTCCTTATCGTAGAAATCATTATTATTTCTGTTCAGAATTTGTAAGTGAAATCTTGGCTTATAGTCAAGCTATAGAATTACCTAAGCTTCCTTGTTTAATGAAACCATCGGATTATTTATTATTTGAAGAATTAGAGTGTTTATATCAAGGAAATATTGGAGAACTTATAAAATATAGAGGTTTATGTTAAAGGATGATACATCCTTTTTATTATATCAATAGAATCTATAAAGAATTGTTGTATAATAGGAAAATATGAAAAGAGGAATTGAAATGAATTATGCAGAAATTAAGAATTTTGATATCGCTAATGGCTTAGGAGTTAGAGTTTCTTTATTTGTATCAGGATGCACGCATCACTGTAAGAATTGTTTTAATCAAATGACATGGGATTTTAAATATGGAAAAGAGTTTAATCAAGAAGTAGAAGATTTAATTATTGATTATTTAAAACCAGAACATATAACAGGATTGTCTTTACTTGGAGGAGAACCAATGGAACCAAGTAATCAAAGAGCGTTATTACCGTTTATTAAAAGAGTAAAAGAACTTTATCCACAAAAGGATATTTGGTGTTATACAGGTTATCTCTTTGATCAAGAACTTTTAAGTGAAAGTCGAGCAAGATGTGAAGTAACTGATGAATTGTTATCTTATATCGATGTTCTAGTAGATGGTAAGTTTATTGAAGAACTTAAAGATTTAAGTTTAAAGTTTAGAGGATCGTCTAATCAAAGAATTATAGATGTTAAACAAAGTTTAGAAAAAGATGAAATTATTTTATATAAAGATTTGAATGAAAATAGAAATTTTCAAAAATATGAATAAGACGATATACACTACATAATTAGATAAAATTATGCTATAATATTTTCGTTAATTATAGAGGGAGTAGAATATGATAGGATTTTATAGTTATACTGTCATTCTTACATATTTATCATTAGTTTTTGCAATGGTAGGAATCCACTTATCAGTCATTGGACTTTACCAATGGTCATTTATTTGTTTAATGATGTGTGGTATTTGTGATACCTTCGATGGAATGGTCGCAAGAAGTAAGAAAAATCGTACAGAAGAAGAAAAGAAGTTTGGGATTCAAATAGATTCTTTATGTGATCTTATTTCTTTTGGTGTTTTTCCAGCAATACTAGGATATAATTTAGGATTATCTTCAGTAGGATGGCTTGCTATTGAAATACTTTATGTATTAGCAGCAGTTATTCGTTTAGCTTATTTTAATGTTACTGAAGAAACAAGACAGCAACAAACAACAGAAAAAAGAAAGTATTATCAAGGTTTACCAGTTACAACTTCAGCCTTTATTTTACCTTTTGCATTTGCTTTAAGATATGTTATTTTTGGTTTAGATTACTTATATGGAACTTTAATGTTAATTACAGGTATTTTATTTGTTGTTGATTTTAAAGTGCCAAAATTAAAAGGGAAAGGAATTATTGCACTTGGTGTTCTAGTTGTTATTGAACTTGTGCAAATTCTTTGTTTTTCATGATTAAAGATCGTCAAGGACATATCGTTAAAGAATTAGAGGGTCAAAATAAATTATTAAAAAAATTATATAGCACATCTGCTGGTAGATGTGCTTTAAAAATCTTAGTATCACCATTTGTTACACACTTAGGTGGTTTATATATGTCTTCACCATTTTCAAAGACAAGTATTTCTTCGTTTATTAAAAACAATGATATTGATATGAGTCAATATGAAGAAAAGAAATATAAAAGTTATAACGATTTCTTTACAAGAAGAATAAAGGATGGTCAAAGACCATTTGACAATTCTAAAGATGTATTGATGGCACCTGCTGATAGTAAACTTACTTACTATCCAATAAATGATGATACGATTTTAGAAATCAAGGATACAAAATACCAATTAAAAGATTTATTACAAGATGAAACATTGGCTAAAGAATATGATGGTGGAATATGTCTTGTATTTCGTTTAGCTGTTGATGATTATCATCGTTATAGTTATGTAGATGATGGTCAAATTGTTTCCCATAAGAAAATCAAAGGTATTTTTCATACTGTTAATCCTATCGCAAATGATTATTATCCTATATACAAAATGAATAGTAGAGAGTACACTGTGATTGATTCAAATAACTTTGGTAGAATGATTCAAATGGAAGTAGGAGCAATGATGGTTGGTAAAATTGTCAATTATAAACATAGTATTGCTACTAAAGGAGAAGAAAAAGGTTATTTTGAATTTGGTGGATCGACAGTTGTAATGATTTTGAAAAAAGATACTGTCAAAATAGATGATGATATTATAAATAATTCTAGTGAGAACATTGAAACAAGAGTATTACTAGGACAAACGATAGGACATAAAGGGGTGTAAAGATGTCGAAGGTTATAGCAATTACAAATCAAAAGGGTGGTGTTGGTAAAACAACGACAAGCGTTAATTTATCAGCTGCACTTGCGAAGATGAATTATAAAGTGTTACTTATAGATATGGATGCTCAAGCAAATGCAACACAAGGTATTGGTATCGATAGAGATTATATTGAATTATCAACATATCATGTTTTAACAGGAGAAGTTGGTTTAGAAAAAGTAATTCAACATTCTTATATTGAAAATCTAGATGTTGCACCAGGAGAAATAGATTTAGCAGGGATAGATTTAGAATTAGCACATGTAAAACAAGGAAGAGAAGTGCGTTTAAAACAATCATTAGATAAAATTAAAGATTATTATGACTTTGTTTTTATTGATTGTCCACCAGCCCTTGGTTTATTAAATACAAATGCATTAACTTCATGTGATACAGTACTTATCCCAGTACAATGTGAATACTATGCACTTGAAGGTTTAACACAATTGTTAAATACAATTAAATTAACTCAAAATCATTTTAATAAAAAACTTTCTATTGAAGGTTTATTATTAACAATGTTAGATCAACGTACAAATTTAGGATTGGAAGTTTCTCAAGAAGTAAGAAAGTATTTTAAAGAAAAAGTTTATAAAACTGTTATTCCAAGAAATATTAAATTATCTGAAGCACCAAGTGCAGGAATCTGTATTTTTGATTATGATGGATCTTCTGTTGGGGCTCAAGCTTATAAAGAACTTGCAAAGGAAGTGTTGAGTAGAAATGGCTGAGAAAAAGAAAAAATTAAATAAAGGATTAGATGCTATTTTTGGTGGAGATATTACATCATTAATTGATGATATTGAACATAATACACCTGAAAGTAGTCAAGAAAAAATCAAATTAGATGAAATTAGACCTAATCCTTATCAACCAAGAAAAGTATTTGATGAACAAGCTTTAAATGAACTTGCTTTATCAATTCAAGAACATGGTATTTTCCAACCAGTAATTTTAAAGAAATCTGTTCAAGGATATGAAATTGTTGCTGGTGAAAGAAGATGCCGTGCAGCAAGAATGGCACATTTAGCAGAAGTTCCAGCAATTATTGTTGATTTTAGTGATCAACAAATGATGGAAATTGCTTTATTAGAAAATATTCAAAGAGAAGATTTAAATGCCATCGAAGAAGCACAAGCTTATCAAACGATGATGGAAAAACTTAAACTTACACAAAATGAATTAGCTAAACGTATTGGAAAATCAAGAACACATATTACAAATACACTTAGATTATTGAACTTACCTGAAAAGATTCAAGAATATGTATTAGATGGTTCTTTATCAATGGGACATGCAAGAGCTTTAATTACATTGGATAAAGAAAGAGCATTAAAGATTGCTAAAAGAGTTATTGATGAAAAGTTATCTGTTAGAGATGTTGAAAATATTGTGAAAGGCTTTGAACTTCAAGAAGCTAGAAAGAATAAACCTAAGGTTGAAAAATCTAAAGAATATCAATATGTTGAAGGATTACTTAGAAAAAAATATCGTACGAGAATCAAAGTAGATGATAAGTCTATTACAATTAAATACTCTGACACAGATGATTTAAATAGATTATTAGAATTAATGGGTGTTATTGAAGAAAGTTAAAACGGCTCCATGTCAATAGTGGAGGGGCTTAAGAGATAGCGAAAGCTATCTCTTTTCT
>NZ_JABWDK010000031.1:0-24680 GCF_013361255.1 Faecalibacillus sp. H12
ACCAAATGATGTTTAATTCTTCCATTTAACTTGTACAGTTTTTATACTAACATCAATATTTATATTATTATACTGTGATTTGGAAAAATAAAAAATTGTATTTCATCAACGTTTCATAAATGGTATGTATAATATTATTGAAAGTAGTTATAAAAGGCTTTTGTTTAAAAAAAAAGGAGGAATAAAGGAGGATAAAATTATGAAAAAAAAAGTAGCCAGAGGTGCATTCCTATTACTTACGTTATGTTTGAGCTTAAGTACAGTTGGGTGTAAAAAAAGTAATGAAAGCAATAAAATTAAAGAAGGACAATCAATAAGTTCTGAAGAGAAGGGTACGTCAACTAACAAAAAGGATAAAAATACAACATTTAAGCCATCAGATTATACTTTAAAAACAAAAAAAGAATATGTTTATGAATATTTAGGTCTTAAATTTAAACTTTCAAATAAATTTAAAAAGTATATGAATGATAAAAAGATAGCGATGTTAGATGATCAAAGTCCTATAGATAAGGAATTAAAATATGCTTTTTTAACTTTTAATAAAATGACTAAAGAGCAAAAAAAAGCAGTTGTTAATAAAAAGGAAGGTGGTTATGAAAAATGGGAAAATGGGCTTAAAAGAATTGGAACTATTGGTATATTTGAAAAAAATACATCAGAAGAAAAAATATCTAAAATGACAAAATGTGATACTCATACTAAAATAGGAGTTTCAAGTGATGGAAAATACGATTGCTATTTTAGTACAAACAGCGGATCTGAAATTAAACTTCTGAATGAATTTAAAAAAACTGAGATTCAAATTATAGAAAAAAAAGAACGTCCTAAAAACGGTTTTGTTCTATCAGAAAAAACTGATTTA
Organism: Faecalibacillus sp. H12; assembly: GCF_013361255.1. Lineage (NCBI taxonomy): Bacteria > Bacillati > Bacillota > Erysipelotrichia > Erysipelotrichales > Coprobacillaceae > Faecalibacillus > Faecalibacillus sp. H12. Next base: position 866 of record NZ_JABWDK010000031.1, read on the forward strand.
GAAAATACAGAAGCATTTAAAAAATAATCAGTTAGGAATTTACGTAAACTATTACTAAAAGACATAAATGGTTAGGATTTTACAAGTAAATATTTTGAGAAGTATGGTAAACGTATTTACAATTTAACGTAAAGTTTGTGTAAAAGAGATTCCAAATTTAGTTGAGGTTTAGAACGAAATAAAAATTAAATGTTTTAATATTGTTAGTGTTGTTACAGATAATGTTGATGATAATGGTAAAAACAAGTGAGTAATTGAAAAAGAATTAACAAAAATAAAAAATAAGTAAATGTAAAGCGGTGAAAGGTATATGATTAATTAGTTTTAAAAAGGCCGTAATTTCTCTTTAGTAATTGTCTTTATTAATATGACTATGACTTACTATGGATATGGTCATGGAGCGACTAGAGTTGAATTGGAGAAGATTTGCTTGGAGTGTGTTGGAATTGGATAGAATCAAAAAAGTAAGACATTTAAGCTTGATAAGAATTTGAGAAAATTGAAATATATAATATCGATTGTATTTGTAATAATACTTCCTCTATTTTTAGTTGATATTTTAGGACAAGGGTCTCCATATTTTTGTAAGCTTATTAGTCCAATTGGTATGCTTGGACTTTGGGAGCTATTTATTCAGTTATTAGCCCAATTTCAGTATTCAGATATAGACTAGACGAAGAAAAGTGCATAATGTGAAAAAGTTTGCCAAATGAATATAGATCCAGTTGAAAATTATAATCATCTAGAATGCATCAGATGTGGACGATGCAAAAATGCTTGTCCTGTGGATACAATTAGTTGTGGAATAAAAAAATAGAGAGGAGCTTATTAAAAAAGTGATAAAAAACGCAATAGCATACATTACAAGAAAAAAAAATAGAACATTTATTATTTTTGTTATTTTAACAATAGTTCTTTCTTGTTTGTATTCTTGTTTAACAATAATGAAATCAAGCAATGAAATAGAAAAGACTTTATACGAAAGTTCTAATTCTTCAATATCAATAACAAAAAAAGATGGTAAATATTTTAATGTTAATCAATTTAAGGATATTGAAAAATTAAAAGAAATTGAAGAAATAATAATTCAATATGATGGATTAGCAAAACTAAAAGGTGCTAAAGTAGTTAGTGGAGAGCAAAAAATAAATAGAGAAGATTTATCTGATAAATTTAAGAATGTTGTTTCACTCGAAGCTACAAATAATACTAAAAGAAACATTTTATTTAATAGTGAAGTATTTACAATTAAAGAAGGTAAAAATATAGAGAAAAATGATAAAAACTCAATTATTGTTCATGAAGAATTCGCTAAACAAAACAATCTAAAATTAGGTGATGAAGTTGATCTTGAATTACTAGATACTGAAAAAAGTGGAAAAATAAAGAGTCATAAATTTGAAATTATAGGAATATTTTCTGGTAAAAAACAGGAAACATATACAGGTCTATCTTCTGATTTTAGTGAAAACATGGTTTTTGTGGATTATTCAACAAGCCAAGAGATATTAAATAACTTAGAAAATAATAAAATTGCAAATAAAATTTTAATGTATTCTGGTAGTTTAGAATCTACAAACTTAGTCTTAAATAAATTGAAAGAGCTTAAAATTGATGAATCAAAGTATTCCATTGAAAAAGATTCTAATGTATTTGAAGAATCTTTAGAGTCAGTAAGTGGAATAAAACATATAATAAAAGTAATGACTTATTCTATTATGTTAGGAGGAATGATTGTTCTTTCATTAATCTTAGTTCTATGGTTAAGAGAAAGAGTTTATGAAATAGGTATATTTTTATCTATTGGAACATCTAAGATGCAAATTATAATGCAATTTATATTCGAGTTAATATTCATATCGATGCCAAGTATAATATCTTCCTTACTTTTAGGAAATGTGTTACTAAAAGTAATTGTAGATGGATTCATTAACTCAGAGGATTCAATAATTTCCGGTGGAAGTTTAATAAATAATAGTGGTTTTATGTTAAATATAGTAGCACTTGGACAAAGTTATTTAATATTAATAAGTATTATTGTTTTATCAGTTGTATTTGCTTCTTCATTAATATTAATCAAGAAGCCTAAAGAAATATTATCAAAAATAAGTTAGGAGAAAATAATGGATATATTAGAAATAAAGAATGTGGCATATAGTTATGTAAATTCTAAAGAAAAAGTTTTGTCAGGAGTAAATCAAAAATTTGAACTTGGGAAGTTTTATGCGATCGTAGGAAAGTCAGGGACAGGAAAAACTACACTTCTTTCCTTACTTGCTGGACTTGATAAACCTAAAACAGGAAAAATATTGTTTAAGAATGAAGATATACAAAAGAAAGGATATAACAATCATAGAAAAAATAATATATCTTTAGTATTTCAAAACTACAATTTGATAGATTATTTAACACCGATTGAAAATATTAGATTAGTAAACAAATCAGCAGATGAAAGTATCTTGTTTGAGCTAGGTTTAGATAAAAAACAAATAAAAAGAAATGTTATGAAATTATCTGGTGGACAGCAACAAAGAGTAGCTATTGCTAGAGCATTGGTATCAAATGCGCCAATAATACTAGCTGATGAACCTACTGGTAATTTAGACAGTGTTACTGCTGGAGAAATAATTGATATATTAAAGACGTTGGCTAAAGACAAAAATAAATGTGTAATAGTTGTAACACATAGTAAGGAAGTAGCAGATTCTGCGGATATTATTTTAGAACTAAGTGGTAAAAATTTGAAAAAAGTAAATAAAATGAATTTGGAGGTTGAATAATGGTAAAAAATGCATTTGCTTATGTAACTAGAAAAAGCTTAAAATCATTAATTATTATGTTAGTTATTTTATCTATGTCAATTTTAAGTTTTATTAGTTTATCTATTAAAGATGCTACGGACAGAGCTTCAAAAGAAACATTGGCTAATATAACAAATAGTTTTTCTATGGAGATAAATAGACAAGTTAATCCAGGAACACCTAGAGGTGGGGGAAATGTAAAAGGTGAAGATATTAAAAAGATATCTCAAACAGATAGTGTAGAATCCTATGTAAAAAGAATAAACAGTGTTGCAGATTTAGTTGATTATGATATTATTGAAACTCAAGAGACTCTTGCGAATCAATCGCCTGAAAGAGCGAAGAATTTCAAAAGAACAGTTATGTTAACTGGGGTTAATGACTCATCAAAAGAAACAAAATTTGTATCAGAAGCATATAAATTAGTAGAAGGAAAGCATTTAGAAAATGAAGATAAAAATAAAATCTTAATGCATAAAGATTTAGCTAAAAAAAATAATCTTAAAGTTGGAGATAAGATAAAATTAAAATCTAATTTATTTGACGCTGATAATGAAAAAGGTGCAGATGAAACAGTAGAAGTAGAAATTAAAGGTCTATTCGATGGGCATAATAGTGGTGGAGTAAGTGCAGCACAGGAACTATACGAAAATACATTAATCACTGATATTGATACGGCCGCTAAAGTTTATGGTAATACAGAAGATACAGCTGTATACCAAGATGCAACATTCTTTGTAAAAGGTGATAAGAATCTTGATAGTGTCATAAAAGATCTTGGGAAATTAGATATAAATTGGAGAGAATATAATTTGATTAAAAGTTCATCAAATTACCCTGCATTACAACAATCTATATCAGGTATCTACTCAATTTCAAATAAATTATTTGTAGGTTCATTAATATTTGCAGGAGTTGTAGTTTCATTATTACTATTCTTATGGATGAATGCTAGAAAGAAAGAAATAGCAGTATTACTATCATTAGGTATATCAAAATTAGAAATTTTTGGTCAATTCCTAATTGAGATGATATTTATATCAATCCCCGCATTCGTTGGTTCTTATTTCTTAGCTCAATACACAGCTAGCAAACTTGGAAATAATATATTGAATAAAGTTACTGGTGATATAGCTAAACAAATAGCTAGACAATCTGCATCTAGCCAATTAGGTGGTGGGGCAGAAGCTGAAGGATTTAATAAGACATTATCAAGTTTAGATATAAATGTAGTACCTAAGTTCATAATTTATGTAGTTATATTTATGAGTTTAATACTACTTGTTTCATTGATTGTTTCTTCATTCAATATATTAAGAAAAAACCCAAAAGAATTATTAATTGACGATAATTAAAAGTTTTGGTGCTTTCTAGCACCGAAATTTTTTTACTTTTAAATATCAAATAATATTCTGTATAATATAAGTGTATAGGCTTAAGAGGAGGTATTTATGAAAATATTAATTGTTGAAGATGATAATATGATCAGAGAGGGAATAAGTGAATATCTTTTGGAATTTGGATATACTGTTATTCAAGCTAAAGATGGAATAGAAGCTTTGTCAAAATTTAATAACGCTATAAATTTGGTTATCTTAGATATTCAGATACCTTTTATAAATGGTTTAGAAGTGTTGAAAGAAATTAGAAAGAAAAGCAATTTACCAATTCTAATCTTGACTGCATTTAGTGATGAAGAATATAAAATTGATGCATTTACTAATTTAGCAGATGGATATGTAGAAAAGCCATTTTCATTGCCAGTCTTAAAGGTTAGAATAGATTCTTTGATTAAGAAGAATTATGGACATTTAGAGACGTTTGAATATAAGGATTTATCGGTTAACTTTAATAGCTATACAGCTAAAATAAATGATGAAGAAATAGATGTAAATGCAAAAGAACTAGATGTATTAAAGTGTCTATTGGATAATAATGGACAAGTATTAACTAGAATGCAAATTATTGATTATGTATGGAAAGATAGCGAAGAAATTCCTTACGATCGAGTAATAGACGTATACATAAAAGAACTTAGAAAAAAATTACAATTAGACTGCATAACCACTATAAGAAATGTGGGATATAAATTGGAGATAAAATGAGAAAATGAAAAAATTAAAGATATTTCCCAAAATGTTCATACAAATATTTTCTGTTCTTGGAATAATAATTATATTAGTTCATTTATTAGTTTTCTTTATTTTTCCTAAAACATATTTGGAGACCAGAAAAGAAGAGGTCTATAATAAAGCAAATGAAATTTCCAGTATTATGAATGGAAAAGAAATAAAATATATAGAACAAACCTTGGAACTTTATTCTAAAAGTAGCGAAATAAAGGCATTTATAAAAGAAAGAAATAATAATAATAATGAAATAAAAATCAAAGATAATATAGATACTAATTTAGAAAGTAATAGTAATTCTTTGATAATTGAAGAAAGAGAAATAAAGCTTAATGATGGTAAAAAAACATATCTACAATTTGTCTCTACAGCTGATATGCAAAAAGATGCAAAAGATTTAAGTCTTAAATTTTTACCATATTCTTTGTTAATATCAATTTTATTTTCTTCTATTATTTCTTTAATTTATGCAAAATTAATAAAAAACAATGTACAAGAAATACAAATTGTTACTGATAAAATGATGAAACTTGATAAAAAAATACGTTTAGAAGTTAGCTCTAATGATGAAGTTGGAGAATTAAAACAACAAATTAATGATTTGTATTCTACTTTATTAAGAACAATTGACGATTTAGAATTTAAAAATAAAGAAATTTTAAAATTAGAAAAGTTAAAATATGACTTTTTTAAAGGTGCATCCCATGAACTTAAAACTCCTCTTGCTAGTCTTAAAATAATACTGGAAAACATGAAATACAATATTGGAAAATATAAAGAAAAAGATATTTATATTAATGAATGCATTGAAATCGTTGATAGTTTAACAAAAAATATTTCTCAAATATTATCAGTTCATTCTATAGAAAATTTGAATAATGATGAAGAATATTTGAAAATAAATGATACATTAGAAGATGTATTAAAAAAGTATGAAATATTAGCACATCAAAAGAAAATAACTGTCAATAATTATATATTAGATGAGAATGTTTATATAGGAAAAACAGCTTTAAAGATTATTTTATCTAATTTGATTAGTAATGCGGTAAAATATACTGATGTAAATGGGGTAATTAATATTGGGATGGTTAATGATTGGTTATATATAGAAAATTCATACGGTAACAATAAAATTTCGAATATGGATGAAATATTTGATGTTAAATTTGATTTAAATAAGGAAAATAGTAATGGATTAGGTTTATATATTGTAAGTAATATTCTGAATAATTACAATATAGAATATAAAGCATTGCAGGATGAAGAATTTTTTATCTTTAAAATTAAAATATTATCTTAAGTAAGATATAATTTTACAATAGTTATTGAAAAATAGAGACTTATTATTAATTGTGGAAATAAAAACTTTTTTCTTATTAAAAGTGAAAAGAAAATAATTGATAAATGATTATTCCACTCTAATTGATCACTTATTCCGATAGACTTGATCAACTGCTATTTTTCATTAAATTCCGATGGGGCGGATCAATCATTACGATGAACCTGACCATCTAAAAGTTTTGGTTATTAGATATCAGCTAAAGCACTTATACAAATGTTTACTAAGTTATCCTGTACTCATAAATTGAAAACATAGACTTGCTGAGTTGAATGTTACGCTAGAAAAGTCCTTTCAATACGTTGAATAAGTCCACTTTACCAAAATATTGAATATGTTTATAAAGTCAAAAGGATTTAATATATTCTTCTTGCAATATTTTCTATATTAAAAATTTGATAGGGACTGTTTATTTTAATATTCTCAAAAAATTAAATAGATAAATAATAAATATGGGAAAAAACGCATAAAATTGTATGCTATCATACCATCAAGTTATAAATAGATGTGTTCAAAATATTAAAGCATTTATTGTAGCTTAGGTAAACTAAACTCAATCGGTTCAGTTTGCTATCTAAAGTAGTTAATTATTAATGAATAGGTACAAGCTCGTTTTTTAATACTTCTTTAAATTTTTATTACATATAAACCTTATTCATTAAAATATTTATAGAAGGTGATACAACACAAAATAATGAAAGCTTTTAGATTTTAATAGCAATCTAAAAAGCTACCACTCTATAAAACTTAATATTATAAATCGCTTGTTAATCTTAGATAGAGGGTAGGCTTATAAGTTAATATTCTAAAAGTTAAAAATAAGATTATTGTTAAAGATGTCTAGATAAAAATTAATTTTGGTACATTGCACAATTATAGATATTATAATCCATTTAATGATCCTAACTCTTAAATTTATAGACAGGTAGCATTCTCCAATAAACATTAAGTGTTTAAATAACAATTCTTATTTAATATTGAGTAGTTGTAAAAAAAGAATTTAAGTAGAATGAATAATTTATAAAAGAAACAATAGGGTGTATCTATGAGAATATGATATTAGGTATTTTCATTTTAATAATAACTTCCCAAAAAATATTAAAACCTCATAAAAAAGATAATTTTACTGTAAATCATTTCTATACATGCTTAATCATTATATTTTATGCACACATAAATACGTACTTTTATAAATTGGTAACTTAATTCTAAGTAGTTTAAAGAATTATAACTTTTGATTAAAAATAAAATTCATTCTCCCAAATGAAAAACGTAACAATTCCGAATCAAATTTTATAATTCTTTTTTCATTTATATAATAAGGAGGTATTTATGATTCATTCAGTAAAAGATTTTGTAGATAAAAAAATGAATAATAAATTAATTTGTTTTAATAATGTTTTAGATGATTATTTATTTTTTTATGATAAAACAAAAAAGGATGATTACTAAGATATACTCAGTAATCATTTTACTGTTTATATAGATAAATTGGAAGGTAGTGTATTTACGCTATTTAATGTAGATTTTTGACACTACCAAAATAAAAAGGAAAGTGTTATATGAAAAATCATGTAAAAGTGAAGATTGATGGAATATTAAATAATAGTTTATTTAAGATTACAATGATTGTTCTATGTTGTTTGATATTGTCTACTTCTATTATTAGAACGGATAATTTTATAAATTGTATGTTTAATGGGTTAGTCATTTTTGCTTTATTAATAAATATCTATCATTTACCAATAGTAAATGATTATATAAAGAAGTACAAAAAGAAATGTGGATTTATAATATTATTAATAGCATGCATTGTTTTTGGCTTTTGGTATTATTTTCAAATTGGTGGATTAGTAGGTTTTACGATCATTTGTATTTCCTTTTATTTGATTATATGGGGTATATTAAATACTTATAAAATTAAAGAATTGTTTTACATGTTGTTAAATCTTATATAGGTCTAACAATTTTTTTATATGTTGGTGTACATAATTTTCTATGTGCAACTCATTTATGTTTTGTTATAATAGGACAGAAGGTGGTGATTTTATGCCAGTTGGCGTTCTAACAAATGTATGTGCTGTCTTTATTGGTACATTTATCGGAGGATTTATTAAAAAAATATTACCAAAACATCTTATTGAAGAACTTCCAAAAGTATTTGGGATTTGTTCAGTTACGATTGGGATTACTTCTATTTTAAATGTGAAAACATTGCCTATGGTTATTATGGCTATTATTTTAGGTTTTGTTATTGGTGAACTATGTCATTTATATGATCATGTTCATGATATCTTTGCATTTTTATTAGATAAGCTACCTTTTCATATAGATGGTAATCAAGAAGAATATATGCATCTTTATTTATTAGTTGTTTTGATGTTTTCAATGTCTGGAATGGGATTATTTGGAGCTCTTACAGAAGGAATGTCAGGTGATGCATCTGTTTTAATTTCTAAATCGGTTTTATATTTTTTTACAGCTGTTTTATTTGGAGCTGCTTTAGGTTATGCACAAAGTTTAATATGTGTTCCACAATTACTTATTTTACTTGCATGTTTCTTTCTAGCAAAAGCAATCTTACCATTTGTAAATTCAACAATGATTGCTGATTTTAAGGCTTGTGGTGGTGTCATTACAATGATTACAGGGTTAACTGTTTCTAAAATATTAGATGTAAGAGCGATGAATCTTGTTCCTGCACTTATTTTAGTCATGCCTTTTGTTGGTCTTTATGCCATGATTTAGGAGAAAATCATGTTAAAACAAGTAACGATACAAGATTTAGAATTACTTTATCATATAGAAACAACCTGTTTTCCTATACAAGAGGCAGCAAGTTACCAATCATTAAAAGAAAGATTAGCAGTTTATCATGAAGGATTTGAAATTTTTTATATTGCTCATCAAGCAATCGGTTATATTGGTGGTCTAAGAAATAATGAATGTAATCTACCAGATAGTATGTACGAAAATGCTTTTTTACATCAAGAAAATGGAAAATATCAAATGATTTTTTCAGTCTGTATTTTACCTGAATATAGAGGACATGGTTATGCTAGAGAAATGGTAAAGGAATATGTAGAGAAAAGAAAAAATGATGTAGACGGATTTATTTTGACATGTAAAGATCATCTTATTCCTTTTTATGAAAGTTGCGGTTTTAAATTTGTAAAAGTTTCAGCATCTACTCATGGAAATGCTAAATGGAATGATATGGTAATTGATTGTCGTGGAGAAATATAATATTTCTCTTTTTTTGTACTATTTGTCCAATGACGAAAAGGTTATTTAGGAATAGAATAAGAATATAGAATAAAGGGGAATGAATATGGATCAAATATATAGAGAATATAGTGAAAAATATAAACATATATTGCATTATGCAGGAATCATGAAAAAAGAAAATGTTCTTTTTGAAAATCAAGAAATAATTGTTTTAAAGGATGTTAAAGATTATCAAGATTTTGATTATAGTTATTTTGAAAATTGTGAAATAGAAAAGAGTTGTATTTATCATAAAATTACATATGCTTTAGCCGTTTTAAAAAAAGTAGAAAATGGGATAATTGTTGATCAAATGAAAACGGTAGGTTGGTTAAATACGGTCTTGGATCAACATTATTCCGCATATAAAACAGACCTTTGGTATTTACATAAAGGTAATTGGGATAAGTGCTATTTAGAAGAACATTATGATTTTTTATCAGCGATAGAGGTCTATTTTTATTTATTTGGCAAAGAGGAAACATTTCGATTATTAGAAGATAAAAATCAAGAGCTGGAACATTCTTTAAAAATAATAGAAGAATTAATTAAACAATATCAAAAGGAATGTCAAGACGATCAATATGCTTTATTAAAACACTTTTTAGTATTGATTTTTAGTCAACAGTTAGAAAAAGTAGAAGTAGAACATAAGGAAATTGTTTTTCAATTATTAAAAGAAATCATCGAATTAAAATCAATTGTATTACCTTTATTATTATTGTGTGATTTTTATCAAAAAGATTTTGATGAAGAATGGGCTACTATCTCTAAAGAAGTTGATCGTAATTATTTAAAAGAACAAATAGCCTATATACCTTTTACTGAAAGTGAAGATTATTTAGATTTAAATATTACAGATGTTTTAGTTTATAAAGATAAAATAGAAAAAATACCAGCGGGGTTAATGAAATATTTCAATAATTTGAAAGAAGTATATGATGATTTAAAAGAAAAACAATCATTTAATCAATCTCTTTTAGAAGTAGAAAGAATAATTTTATTAATGGAAAAAGACTACCAACTTTATCCTTTTGAATCATTTGTTAGTGAATTAAAGATTCATTATTCAAAAGAATATTATATTTTAATGAAATTATTAGAAATAGTTATGAAGGATTGTCAAGAAGCAAAATTAGGAAGAGAAACAGTTAAATTAACTTTATCATTGATGATGAATCAAAAACTAAGATTAAAAATATTTGGTTTTTAAATAGGAAATACTTTGTGCTACAATAAAAGTAGTAGGAGGTATTTTTATGGAAAAAAAATACTATAGTGAATACAGTCAATGTTTAGATAGAAATATGGATTTTATCGTTTATGGACATAGTGGTGTGCCACTTCTTGTCTTTCCAGCACAAGATGGTCATCCTCAAGATTATGAAAATTTTGGAATGGTCGATGTGATCAAAGATAAAATAGAAAATGGTTATGTACAATTGTTTTGTGTCGGAAGCATTGATGAAGAAAGTTATTCTGATGAAATGGGAGACAAAGCACGTCGTAGTTATTTATTAGAACAATTTTATTACTATATTTGTGATGAAATAGTGCCTAGAATAAAAGAAATTAATGGTACAGGAAAGATGATTTATACGACAGGATGTTCTTTAGGAGCAACACATGCAGCAAATATGATGCTTCGAAGACCTGATTTATTTATGGGATGTATTGCTTTAAGTGGATATTATGATACTGATCTTTTCTTTGGACAATATGTTGATGAAAATATTTATAATAATAGTCCTTTAAAGTACTTAAATGGGATGTCAAGAAATCATCCTTATGTTGATTTATACAATCAAAGACATATTATTCTTTGTTGTGGACAAGGTGCATGGGAAGATGAAATGGTTAAATCAACAGGATTAATGAAAGAAACATTTGATCGTTTAGGTGTCAATGCATGGTGTGACTTTTGGGGAAGCGATGTCAACCATGATTGGCCTTGGTGGCGTAAACAATTACCCTATTTTTTAGGACATATTTTATAAAGGGGGGAAATCGAAATATGAATTTAGTCTTTATCTCACCAAATTTTCCAACATATTATTGGAATTTTTGTAAATCACTTAGAGAAAGAGGTGTTACAGTTTTAGGGATTGGAGATGCACCTTATGATGATTTAGTAAATGAAACAAAGGAAAGCTTAGTAGAATATTATCGTGTCAATAATCTTCAAAATTATGATGAAGTTTATCGTGCAATGGGATTTTTTATTGGGAAATATGGACGCATTGATTATATTGAATCACAAAATGAATTTTGGCTTGAATTAGAAGCTCAGTTAAGAGAAGATTTTAATATTCATCATGGGTTAAGACCAAAAGAATTAGAAGTGATGAAATTTAAATCAAAAATGAAAGATGTTTATAAGAAAGCAAACGTTCCTACAGCAAGATATAAAGTATTTAAAGATGATCAAGAACTTTTAGATTTTTGTAAAGAAGTTGGTTTTCCAATTGTTGTAAAACCAGATAATGGTGTGGGTGCTTCTTCTACATATAAATTAAAAAATAATAAACAAGTTAAGGAATTTTTAAAGAATTGGGATCGAAATATTAGCTTTATTGCAGAAGAATATATTGATGGTCTTGTAGAAACTTTTGATGGTATTACTGATAGTCAAGGAAATATTTTGATTTGTACAAGTCATGTGATGATGGAATCTATTATGGATACGGTCAATGAAGGTGGAGATACTGCTTTTTATGGACAAATTGTTGAAGGTAGTGATATTAAAGAAGTAGGAAGTCGTGTTGTTAAGGCTTTTGACGCTAAACAAAAATTCTTCCATTTTGAATTCTTTAGATTAGGTAAAGATAAAGAGGGTTTAGGAAAAAAAGGAGATCTTGTTGGTTTAGAAGTCAATATGAGAGCACCTGGAGCCTATATTCCAGATATGATGAATTATTCATATAACGCAAATGTCTATGATATTTTTGCGGACATGTTGATTTATGATCGTTGTTTTATTGAACCTAAACAACAATATTGTATTGGATATGCTGGAAGAAGAGACGTTTTAAAATATAAACATCATAGTCAACAAATACGTATGAAATTTAAAGATCAACTTATTTCTCATGAAATTGTACCTGATGCATTAGCAGCGGCAATGGGGAATCAAGTTTATTTATTAAGAGCAAAAAATGAAAAAGAAATTCAAGAAATGATTAAATATATATTAGAAAAATAGGGGATTCGTTTTGAATCCTTTTTTATAGTTCATGAACAATTAATAAATATTTCATAAACTCATTATTATGTTATAATAAACATACCAAGGAGGTCATCGTCATGAAAAAAAAGTTTCTAGCATGCATGCTTATCATGATGCTTACAATAACAGGTTGTTCAAGTAAATCAATAACACAAACATTATTTGTTGAAAAAAATAATAAATATGCTTTATGTACATCAGAAGGAGATTTAAAAACAAAGTTTATTTATTCTTCTTATAAAAAGGTAGAAAATGAAGGATACGTGGTTGTTCATGATAAAAAATATGAATATATTTCAACAACTGGTAAAAAATTAATTAAATATAAAAAAGGAACAACATTATCCGTTGTTGAAAATATGATTGTTGCTAAAGATGCTAAAGATAAGTATACAATTTATGATCAACAAGGGAAGGAATTATATAAAGATAGTAAAAAGGTAAAAATTTATATGTATGATTTACCTGTTATCTATAAGAATAAAAAATATTCTGTTTTAAATAGTGAAGGTGAAGTTGTAACTACTTCTAAAAAAGCAATCAATTATGCTGGAATTTATCAAGATTCATTTATTACAGTAGCATATAAAGATAAAACTGTACTTTTTGATACTTCTTCAAATAGTCAAAATGATGAAGAAAGCTTAACTATTAAATTAAAAGGACAATATAAGGTTGTTGCTAATGATTATAAAAAAGGTTTTGTTTTATATGATCAACAACAAATAAACTTAGCTTATGTTAATTTAAAAGGAAAAGTTAAATTTGAAAAAAATGTAGAAGTAGATTCTGTAAAATTCAAAGATTCATCACTTATTTTAAAAAATGAGGATGGTATAAGATTGTTATCTTTAGATGGTAAAAAGGATGTTGTAGCAACAAGTTATTATAAAGATGTAAATAATTATTTATCTAAAAATGCAAGTTATATTTATGGTCCACATAAATTTACTAAAGATGGTAAAGAAAAAGATGTTAAAGGTATTCAGTTAAATCCTAATGTTGCTTCGGTACACGGTAATATTTTCCCAGTATATGTTCAAAATAAAGGATATCAATATTATGGTTTTAATGGTAAAGAAGCAATTAAAACAATTTATAAAGATGCTCAAGATTTTGATCAATATGGAGTGGCGGTTGTTTCTAAAGATGGTGAAAAGTATTATTTAATGAATTCTAAAGGAGCAAAACAATCTAAAAATTATGTAAAGATTGAATCTATTGGAGAAGGATATTATGCAGCCTATGAAACAAATAGTAAGTATGAAATTATTAATACTAAAGGAAAAATAGATATTCATGATTATTTCATGGGTGAAAGTCAAGTTTTTGAATTTGATGGTAAAGTTTATGCTTTATTAAATAAAAGTGGAACAACATATTTATATGATATGGAAAAAGGTGAATCTGTATTTTCTCTTGAAGGAGAATATCAATTATATAATGGTAAGTATTTAAGAAAGAAAAATCATAAAGCATATTATGATTTGGAAGGAAATTTAATTTATAAGGGGTAATCTATGGAATATTATATTGTATTATTAGTTTTCTATGCAATTACACTTATCTTTTTAAGATTAGTGTTTGCTGAAATTGAAGGTAGACAAGCAAGAAAGATGTCAAATGTACGTTATTTTTTAAGATACCATTCAAAGTTTGTTTATCGTAATCAGTTTTCAATTATTTTTGTAGCATTTCTTTGTTATATGATTGTTTCTGTGGAAAAAGCATTTTCTACAATGTGGTTTTTACAATTGTTAGGTTTTATTGCGGTAGGAGTTATTAGTGATGCTCTTTCACAAATTGTTTATTATTATTATATTAATTTTCGTTTTAAAAAGGATATTGTTGAAAGTGAAGAATTAAAAAATGAAATAGAACAAGCTGTTTTAAATCAAGGCGAAGAGCTCATGCAACAAACAATTCCTAGTTATGAACCACATAGAATAATTGAAGATTATTTAAATGAAGAAAATCATTTAGCTGTTATATCAGTAGATGGTGGAAATTTTACTTCACAATTTGAAAAATTACCACCAATTACGTATTCTGTAGAATTAAATCCAACAAAAGCAAGAGAAACCTTAGAAGAAAAAGGTGTCAAAGTAACAACTTTTACTTCACAAGGGAAAATGCCTTTTAAAGATGAAAAATTAGATGTTGTTGTTAATGAGTTATCTAATTATGATAAATTTGAAATGTATCGTATTTTAAAACCAGGTGGTTATTTAGTTGTTGATCAATTAGGAAGTGACAATTATAAAGAAATTATTAATATGTTTATTCCGTTTAAATTAAAAGGACAATGGAATAAAGAGGCTTGTCAGTCAACTCTTACAGAGATAGGATTTGATATTGTTGATAGTTATGAAGATGTAGGACATATTCGTTTTCATTCTTTATCAGCAGTTCTTGCTTTTATGAAGAGTATTTCTCCTGAAAGAGTGGAAAAATATGAGCAATTTATGAACTTCTATGCCGATGTATTAAAGAAAATCAAAAAGAACCAATTTTATGAAATTACTACTCATAAATTTATGGTAATAGCAAGAAAAAATGATATGAAACAGGAAAATTAAAAAAATTTCCTGTTTTTTTAATTTATAAATTAAAAAAATGTAGTATATATCGACTAAATTTGATTTAAATATGTAAACGCTTTATTTTTTTAGAAAATCTCTAGAAATTCTAAAAATATGATGCTATAATTGTATCATAGAAATTTTTAAGGAGGAGTCATATAATGGCAAAAGAATTATCTTTCGTAGTATCTGATCCAGTTGGATTACATGCTAGACCAGCTACTATCTTAGTAAACCAAGCTAGCAAATTCACTAGCAATATTAAATTAGTTTATAATGATAAAGAAGTAAACTTAAAATCTATCATGGGAGTTATGTCTTTAGGTGTTCCTACTAAAGCTACAGTTACTATCGTAGCTGAAGGTGATGACGAAGAAGATGTAGTTGCTTCAATTGCTAAAGTAATCAAAGAACAAAAAGTTGCTGAATAATAGCATTAATGAAAAGGGAATCAACATGATTCCCTTTTTTTATGCTATAATGAATTCAGAGGTGTAAATCATGGCTAAGAAGTTTAAAACAAATGCGCTTAGAATGTTGGATAAAGCAAAAATTGCTTATTTGATAAAGGAATATGAATATGATGAAGATCATTTAGATGGAAGACATGTAGCAAGTCAGGTAGATATGGTGCCAGAAGCTATTTTTAAAACACTTGTTTTACATGATAACCATAATGAGTATCTTGTATGTTGTGTTCCTGTTTTAGAAGAAATTGATTTAAAAAAGCTTGCTAAATTAGCAGGTAGAAAAAATGTAGAAATGATCCATCAAAAGGACTTATTACCTGTAACAGGTTATATGCGAGGAGGATGTTCTCCAGTAGGAATGAAAAAACAGTTTCCAACGTATATGGATGAAAGTATTTTAAAAGTTGATGAAGTTGCTTTTTCAGCAGGAAAGCGAGGTTTTCAAATGATTGTCAAGGTTCAAGATATTTTGACATACTTAAATGTCGAAACGGGAGATATTATACGAAAATAATTTGAAAACGGTTACATTTTTCTATAGTTTTTGACAAAGAGCTTTGATATACTTATATTAAGAGGTGGTAAAAATGAATTATAACGAAAAGTATCAAAAATGGGTTAGTAAAGAAGATTTAGATCCTGCTTTAAAAGCAGAATTATTATCAATGGATGAAACTGCAAAGGAAGATGCATTTTATACAGATGTTGAATTCGGAACAGCAGGGATGAGAGGTATCTTAGGTGCAGGTACAAATAGATTAAATATCTATGTTATTCAAAAAGCAAATGTTGGTTTTGCTAAATACATTGCGTCTTTACCAGAAGGTAAAGAAAGAGGTGTAGCTATTGGATATGATAATAGACATATGTCTTATAAATTTGCGATTGAATCAGCAAAAGTATTAGCAACATATGGTATTAAATCATATATCTTTGAATCATTACGTCCAACACCAGAATTATCATTTGCAGTGCGTTATTTAAAATGTGCTGGTGGTATCATGATTACAGCAAGTCATAATCCAAAAGAACATAATGGATATAAAGTATATGATGATACAGGATGCCAATTATTACCAGAAGCAGCTGATCAAGTTGTACAATATGTAAATGAAGTAGAAGATGAATTAAATATTAAAGTGTTCTCTGATGAAGAAGCTTATCCATATATGACATGGATTGGCGAAGAAGTAGATGAAGCTTATTATAAAGAAGTTATGGCAATTGAAGTTAATCCAGGAATGGATAAAAGTGATTTTAAAATTGTTTTCTCTCCACAACATGGAACATCAAATATTGCAGTTAGAACATGTCTAACAAGACTTGGATATGATCTTGTGCCAGTATTAGCTCAATGTGCACCAGATCCAGATTTTTCTAATACAAAATCTCCAAACCCAGAAGTTCCAGCATCTTATGAATTAGCTATCAAAAAAGCTAAAGAAGTAGATGCAGATGTTGTAGTTATTACAGATCCAGATGGTGACCGTTTGGGAGTTGTTGCTAAACATAATGGTGAATATGTTTTAATGTCAGGTAACCAATCAGCAGCTGTTTATTTGGAATATATTTTAAGCCAAATGAAAGAAAAAGGAACGTTGCCTGATAATGCAGTTATGTATAATACAATCGTAACTTCTGATTTAGGTGAATTAGTAGCCAGAAGTTATGGTGTTGATGTAGAAAAAACATTAACTGGATTTAAATTTATTGGTGATAAGATTCGTAAATATGAACAAACTCATGAAAAAACATTTGTATTTGGTTATGAAGAATCTTATGGATGTGTTATTAAAGATTTCGTTAGAGATAAAGATGCAGTGCAAGCTGTTTTAACTGCTGCAGAAGCAGGTAACTTCTATAAAAAACAAGGTAAAGATTTAGTTGATGTTTTAAATGAATTATATGCTAAACATGGTACATTTAAAGAAACTCAAATTGCTTTATCTAAAGCAGGAGCTGCAGGAGCTGCACGTATTAAAGAAATCATGGATAATTTAAGAAAAGATGCACCTCAAGAAATTGGTGGTGTTAAAGTTGTAAAAGTTGAAGACTATGGAAATAGTACTTGTTCTGATGGAACAACTATTCAATTACCAAAATCTAACGTATTAAAATATTACTTAGAAGATGGCTCATGGATTGCAGCAAGACCATCAGGTACAGAACCTAAATGTAAATTCTATTTCTCAATCAAAGGCAGCGATGCTGATGATGCCGCTAGTAAAACAGAAGTATTCCATAAAGCAATGATGGAAATTATTGGTGAATAGAAAATGAAAGAAAAGCAATTCATAAAAAATGAATTGCTTTTTTTATAAAAATGCTAATTAAGCTTATAATTAATTTAGTAGAAGCACTTATTGTTTCTTATTCTTTAAGTCGATTATGTCATGTTAAAAAACAAAAACTCTATTTTGTTTTGAATACATTAATGACCTTTTCTATAGAAATAATAAGTGACTATTTTGATGCGAATTATGCACCATTAGCCATTGCTTATATTATATGTTGGAATATTTTATTATTATTTTTTACTCGAAAAGAATATATATATAATTTATTTATGTGTATATTTAATGAACTCTTAATTACCTTGAGTGCATTGTTACCCTTGATGTTTATAAGTCATTATTATCTATTATTAGCAGCCGTAGAAGCTAAAATCTATCATTTATTATTATCTGTTCTTTTTATAAGATATCAAAAGAGATATCGTTATTTTATTAATAAATATTGGGTTTTAGTGATGATGAATTTGACAGCTTGTTTATTGATTTTAAATTTACAGGGTAGAATAATCATGGAAGGCAGTTATACATTTAAAACAATTATGACTATTTTCTTGTGTATATTTGTTGTTTTTTTATCATTAACATTTTTTGCTTTTTTAGAAGAATCTAATAATGAAAAAGAAAAAGTTACAAAACAGTTAGAAGAACGTAAATATCAAAATATTACATATGATATGATGAAAAGGACAAAAGAAGAACTCTATCGTTTAGAACATTCATTAACTTATTATATGTTATCTATAAAAAAATATTTAGAGACACAAAATCAAGATGAAGTATATAAAATCATTGATTCGTATATTGAACGCGTATCTAATGTGAATATTGTCATTTATACAGGAAATGATTTATTTGATTTATCACTTACAACGCATTTGAGTCAAATGTCATCTAAAGTCAATATGTGTATTATGATTAGTAAAGATGAATTTTATAATCATATTCAATTTATTGAATTTGTTTTATCATTGTTAGATTTGATTGAATCAAAAGATGTAAGTTTATTAATAAAAGAAGATGGTTTTGTTAAACTTATACAAATAAGTGCAGAATATGATTTTATTGATGAAAATCAAGTAAAAGAGATTGTGAACCGTGATTATGAATTTGATTGTCATTATCAAATGATAACGGATCAAAATCTACATCTATTAAAAATAAAAATAATTGAACATTTTGAATAAATAAGTGTTATAATTTTTGAGTATTAAAGAGAGGATGGAGATTATGTACGCTAAAAATACTTGGGAAAAGTATAAAGATCAATTAAATGAAGTATTTGATTATAATGAAGATTATAAACATTATATTTCAAAAAATAAAACTGAACGTGCCTGTGTTAAAGATTCTATTAAATTAGCTGAAGAAAAAGGTTTTAAACCATTAGAATCATTTGATACCTTAAAATCAGGGGACAAGGTTTATGTAACAAATAGAGAAAAAAATATTGCTTTATTTATTATTGGGAAAAAACCTCTTACTGAAGGTATGAGAATTTTAGGGGCTCATATTGATTCACCAAGAATGGATTTAAAACAAAATCCTTTATATGAATCAGAAGGTTTTACTTTAGCTGATACACATTATTATGGTGGAATTAAAAAATACCAATGGGTAACAATTCCTTTATCTTTATATGGTGTTGTTTGTAAAAAAGATGGAACAGTTGTTGATGTTGTCATTGGTGAAGATGAAAATGATCCAGTTGTAGGAATCAGTGATTTATTAATTCATTTATCTGCAGATCAATTAGATAAAAAAGCAGCTAAAGTAATTGAAGGAGAAAACTTAGATGTTACTTTAGGAAATATGCCATTATTTGGTGAAGAAAAAGATGCTGTTAAAGCGAATGTTTTAAAATTATTAAAAGAAAAATATGATATTGAAGAAGAAGATTTCGTGTCTGCTGAAATTGAAGTTGTACCAAGTGGTAAAGCAAGAGACTATGGTTTGGATCGTTCAATGGTTGCTGGATATGGTCATGATGATCGTGTTTGTGCTTATACTTCACTTACAGCTATTTTAGATAGTGATGTCAGTGAATATACAAGTTGTGCTATTTTAGTAGATAAAGAAGAAATTGGTTCAGTAGGAGCTACTGGAGCACATTCATTATTCTTTGAAAATACAGTTGCAGAATTATTATTAAAAATGGGAATTGATAGTTTTGTACAAACAAGACTTACAATGTCTCGTTCAAAAATGTTATCAAGTGATGTTTCAGCTGGTGTTGATCCATTATTTGTAAATGTTAATGATAAGAAAAATGCAGCATATCTTGGAAATGGTATTGTTTTTAATAAATATACTGGTTCAAGAGGTAAAAGTGGAAGTAACGATGCTTCTGCAGAATATGTAGCACAAGTGCGTGCAGTGATGGATAATGCTAATATTCACTATCAAACTGCTGAACTTGGACGTGTTGACCAAGGTGGAGGCGGAACAATCGCTTATATCTTAGGTAATTATAATATGGATGTTATTGATGCTGGAATTGCTGTTTTAAATATGCATGCACCAATGGAAATTGTAAGTAAAGTAGATGTTTATGAAACATATCAAGCTTACAAAGCTTTCTTAAAAGATGCTTAAAAAATACTTCATTTTGAAGTATTTTTTATTATCTATTTTTTCATCAATATGATATGATGATTGTGTTGTTAGAAAAGGTAGGTTTTTATGAAAGAAAGAGAACAATTTAAATCAAGAATTGGATTTATCCTGCTTTCTGCAGGATGTGCAATAGGAATAGGAAATGTTTGGAGATTTCCTTATGTAGTAGGAGAAAATGGTGGGGGAATCTTTGTATTGTTCTATTTGTTTTTCCTTCTTTTAATTGGTGTTCCAATATTGAGTATGGAATTTTCAGTTGGTAGAGCAAGTAAAAAGAGTGTTGTTAAATCTTTCCAAGCTTTAGAAAAAACAAATCAAAAATGGCATTTACATGGTTATATGTCATTGGTTGGAAATATTTGTTTAATGATTTTTTATACGACAGTTTCAGGATGGATGTTAAAATATTTTTATAATTTTTTAACAGGACAATTTAATGGTTTAACCACTGCTGATGTACAAAATGTTTTTTCACAAGTACTAGCAAGTCCTTCTACAAATGTTTTTTGGATGATTATTGTTGTAGCGATAGGAATGTTTGTTTGTTCTAAAGGATTACAAAATGGTGTTGAACGTATTACCAAGGTGATGATGACGGGATTATTAAGTTTGATTGTGCTATTAGCTATTCATGGTTTATTATTGGATGGTGGAATGGCAGGGGTCAAGTTTTATTTATATCCTGATTTTCAAAAAATTTCTGAAATTGGTTTGATGAAGGTGATTGTTTCAGCAATGAATCAAGCTTTCTTTACTTTAAGCATTGGAATTGGGTCTATGGCTATTTTTGGAAGTTATTTAAATAAAGATCAAACTTTATTAAAAGAGGCAACGAATGTTGCCATGTTAGATACATTTGTTGCTGTTGTAGCAGGATTAATTATTTTTCCAGCATGTTTTTCTTTTGGGATTAATCCAGATAGTGGACCAAGCTTAATTTTTATTACATTACCTAATGTTTTTGTTTCTATGACTGGTGGTCAAATTTGGGGTGCATTATTTTTCTTATTTATGTCTTTTGCATCACTTTCTACAGTTATTGCTGTTTTTGAAAATATTATTGCTTGTACAATGGAGTTATTAAATATTGAAAGAAAAAAGGCTGTAATCATTAATTTTGTTTTAATTACCTTACTTTCATTACCTTGTGCTTTAGGATTCAATGTTTTAAGCAATATTCAACCATTAGGTGCAGGTTCTACAATTTTAGATTTAGAAGATTTTATTGTTAGTCAGTTATTGTTGCCATTAGGCTCACTTGTTTATTTATTATTCTGTACTTCAAAATATGGTTGGGGATTTGAAAATTATCAAAAAGAAGCAAATATTGGTCAAGGAATGAAAGTTCCAAATTGGATGAAATTTTATGTTACAATTATTTTGCCAATTGTTGTTATTTTTGTATTTGTAAATGGAATTATATAGGAGTTTAAAATGAAAGTAAGACGTGCAATCATTAAAGATTTAAAAAGAGTTCAAGATTTATACGGGATTGTCAGTGATGAAATGGCAGGTACTATTTATGATATTATGTGGAGAAGGGATATTTATCCTTCAAAAAAAGAAATCGTCAAAGATATTCGTCATCATGAATTGTATGTTTTAGAAAAGGATAATAAAATTATTGGGGCAATGGTATTAAATCATGAGTATGATGAATGCTATAACAAGCTATCATGGCAAATATTTGCGGATGATGATGAAGTCTTAATTTTGCATCGTTTATGTATACATCCTCAATATCGAGGATGTGGAAAATTTCTTATTAAACAAGCTATTGAAATAGCAAAATTCTTAAATCAAAAAGCGATTCGTTTAGATGTATTATGTACAAATAAGCCAGCAATTTATCTTTATGAAAAATGTGGTTTTTTATTACAAGGATATCAAACAATGGATTATGGGGAACCTGTTGTTGCAGGACTTTATGAAAGACTTATATAAAAAGGTTGTCAATTGACAACCTTTTTTTTATTCGAATTCATTTTGATTAAAATCTTCAGATGTTTTTGAATACTTGAATCTCATAACTGCTTTATTATTGACAATTGTACCACTTGGTACAGATTTAATAATAAAAGTATTACCACCAATAACAGAGCCTTCACCAACAACAGTATCTCCGCCTAATACACTAGCATTAGAATAAATTGTAACATTATCTTCTATAGTAGGATGTCTTTTAACATTCTTTAAGCTTTGTCCTCCATGAGTAGAAAGAGCACCTAATGTTACTCCTTGATAAATTTGAACATGTTCACCAATCACGGTAGTTTCACCAATAACAATACCTGTTCCATGATCAATCATTAAATATTTGCCGAGTGTTGCTCCTGGATGAATATCAATTCCTGTTAAACTATGCGCATGTTCTGTCATAATACGAGGAATTAGTGGAATATTCAATTTATATAATTCATGAGCAATACGATTGACCATAATTGCATAATATCCTGGATAAGAAAGTACGATTTCTGAAATAGAAATAGCGGCTGGATCGCCATCAAATGTTGCTTGTGCATCTGTAGCAAGGTATTCTCTTATTTGGGGAATTGTTTTCAAAAAAGCTAATGTTTTATCTCTTGCTTCCTCTTCTTTACAAGCATCTTTACAGTTTTCACAATAGTCAAAGGCAAGTAAGATTTGATTTTTTAAATCATTATAAATAATTTGAATTTGATCACCTAAATAATATTTAACATAATCACTTTTAAGACCTTTTCTTCCAAAGAAGCCTGGAAAAATAATATCTTGTAAACGTTCAAGAATATCAATGATAATTGTTTTATCAGGCTGTCTAATTGTATCGACCTTAGAAATATCATTGTGTTTTTGATAACTTTCAACAATATCATCAATAACAGTATCTAACTTCATAGTTAACCTCCATTTTTATTATAAATATAGTATCAAAAAATAGGATTATGTTCAAATTATTGAATAATAAAATATAAAAATGTATACAATCTTTATTGACAAAGAAGAAATGATAGTATATAGTTAAATCATACTAAATCCATAGGAATAAGGAGAAGTAAATATGAGCGAAATTAAAAACAGTTTTTTAGACCTAGTAGGGAATACACCACTA
>NZ_JABWDK010000032.1:0-21236 GCF_013361255.1 Faecalibacillus sp. H12
CCCTAAAGTTGTCCCCTAAATAATTTGGCTTTCCCCCTAAATTATTTGGTTACCCCTTTAAGCATCAACTTAAAGACTTTTTCTATATCTCTATTAATTTTCTTTTTTTCTTACAAATACCATCACAAACATACTGCTTACTAGTAGCATCATTAATCCTATAATATTTGCATTATCTCCCGTTTTAGCTTTCGTTGTTTGTTTTGTATTTGATTTATTTATTGAAGCAGTTACCGTTGTTTTTAATTCTTTTTTATCTTTATAGATAATTGCATAATCACTAAACTTATCTGTTTCAAATGTAAGTTTATTTGTCTTTTCATCATAATTTGTTTCTAGTATATCTACTTTTCCATTATGACTTCTTGCGATATAGTATTCTCTTTTAGTTTTACTATCTTTATTGATTAGTTCTTCTGGAACTTTGATTGTTACTTTCATGACTTTTGAAAGTTCATGTATACTTTCATTTGTTCCATTAACTATTTTATTTAAAGTAATATTTAAGTATTTTCCTACTTTATATCCTTTTGTATTTGTTTCAATAAGTTCATTTGTTTGTGCTTCTTTTACTTCTAATACGATTTCTATTTTCTTACCTTCTGCTACTTCACTTAATTCATTTGCTGTTATTTCTTTGTTTTCAATAAGGATATCTATAATTTCATCTCTACTTATTTCTACATCTCCTGTTGTTTTAACAGTAAATGATCCTGTTCCTATCTTATCATTTTCTTTTGGTAAAATAACATAAGCATATTCAAAGGATCCTGTATGGTTATTTCCTTTAGCTTTGATTGTTAGAACATGTTTTCCTTCTTTCGTTGCTTGATTATCTAATACTTCATAATCTTCTTTATTTAATGCTTTTCCATTGACTAAAACTTGTTCTACTTCTTGTGTTTGTTTTTCTCCTGTATATTTTAAGACATTTCCTAATACAACTGTTCCTTTATCAATCGATAATGGATTAATTGTATATGTTCCATCTTTAAAAGTAATATCATAATTTGGATTTGATCCTTCTTTTTGACTTACTTTTATCTTATATGTTCCTACATCTTCTCCTTCTTCTCTTGTAAGAATAATTCCTGTTAATTTATCATTACCAATAAGTTTATCATTTACATATGTAAATTCAGAGTCTTCATCTCCATATGTCTTTGATGCATCATTTACAGTAACTGTAATCTTTTTAGCTTTAACAGTAAGATTTATTTCTTTAGATATTTTTTTATAATTCTTACTTTCTTTTTGACTTACTGTAATGATGACTTTACCTGCGCCTTTGATAACTACATTACCTTCACTATCTACTGTAGCTACTTTTTCATCGCTACTTGCATATTCAATAGCTGATTCATTATCTTTACTTTGAGCATGAATTGTAAATGCTTCATCACCATAAGTCTTTTCAACATCTTTTTGATCAACTGTTAATTCATGATTGATTTTATTAACAGTTAATGTTACTTCTTTACTATCACTATCATAGTTATGATCAACTCCTAATGTAACTTTTAATTTTGTTGTACCAGCATTATGAATTGTTACATTACCTTGATCATCTACTGTAGCTACATCCTCATTACTACTTGAATAAGATAATTTTCCATTTCCTTTATGAGATACTTCTAATTTAAATCCTTGATCACCATATTTTTTATCATTCACTTCTTTTACTTTTAATCCAGCATCTGCACCTTTTACTACAAATTCAGCTGTATTTGTATCAGTTAAATTATAGTTTTTGTCATCGATACTTGCTGTAACAGTATATTTACCTGCATGACTAGGAACTTCTGTTCCATTAACTTTTGTTCCATCATACCCTGTTCCTGTGTAAGTTAATGTTACTTCTGGATGATCACCACTTTCTACATCATTTAACTTAGCTGTAGCACCTGTAATTTTTTCACCATAAGTACCACCATTAGGTGTTATTGTTACAGTGATATCTTTTGGTCTAATTGTATAACTTGTTGTTACATTTTCAGGTAACTTATAATTTTGATTACTTACTT
This sequence comes from Faecalibacillus sp. H12, assembly GCF_013361255.1. Taxonomy (NCBI): domain Bacteria; kingdom Bacillati; phylum Bacillota; class Erysipelotrichia; order Erysipelotrichales; family Coprobacillaceae; genus Faecalibacillus; species Faecalibacillus sp. H12. Next base: position 2,025 of record NZ_JABWDK010000032.1, read on the forward strand.
TTGTAGCTTTAGCTTCATAAGTACCTGCATTTTTTTGTTGATTTCCATCAACGGTAACTTCACATTTATCACCATCTGCTAAGTTATTAACTGTAGCTGTTGGTAATTGTTCTTTACCGTTGTAAGTTAATTCTTTATTCCAATTTAAATCAATTGTTCTAGGATTGATTTTATTTGTGATTTCTTGTACATCTGCATCTTTAAAGTTTTTATTTCCTTCTACTTTGTAGTAAACTGTATATTCTTTGGCAGCTTTCCCTGTTGGAATTGATGTTGACCAGTTTTTATTGTCTAAAGAATATTTTACTGTTCCTCCATTAGTAGATGCTGCATTTACTAATTCTTGTTCACTTCCATTATATGTTAGTGTTTTTGTTGTTGGTTTCGTAACAACTGGTGTTGCTTGGGTAATATTGAATTTTACTGTTGTATCAATAGTACCGTCTTCCCATCTATAATTTGTAGGATCTTTTAAAGTCAATTGAACATCATATTCATTTACATCAATACCACCATTATTTTCTTTAACTGTGTATAAACCATTTTCTGAAATATTTGCAGTTAATGTTTGTCCTGTATATACTTTGCTTTCTACTGTTGGTTTTTTTACTTTTTCCCAGTTAACTGTAATATTATTTAATGTTGTTTTATTTCCTGATTTATCTGTTACTTCGATTGTATATGTTCCTTTTTTGGGAACTAATGTATAACTACCATTAGTAGGTTCAACTGTTTGTCCATCTACTTTTACTGTATCTAAATTATTATCAGTTACTGTAAATGTTTGTGTTTTCGTATATGTTTGATTGTTTTCTACACCTGATACTTGTGGTGCAATAGTATCAATTACGATACCATCTGTTGAAACATATTTAATATTTCCTGCTTTATCTATTACCTTGGCATAAATAACATAATTACTATCTTCACTAAATGTAACAGATTCTCCTTCTTTCCAATCTACTGCTTGTAATTGTTTCTCTGTTAGTGATTTTTCACTACCTGATTTATCAACATAATAATAGTATTTATTAACTCCACTACCTTCATCTGTAGCTGTAATTTCTGCTTTTTGTGTTTCTTTAAAGAATAAACCGAATGTGATTTTATTTAAAATACTTTTCCATGTTTTATTGGATACCTTTATTTCTGTATCAGGTGCTGTTATATCAGCTACTCCTTCAACTGTAATATTTGTATTTTTTTGAATATTATTTATTGTATATTGATTATTGTTATCTAATTGAACTGTTTCGCCATTTACCTTAACAGCGAAATCTTCTGTTTTTGAATAGCCTTTATTCAAGGTAAATGTAAGAGTACTTGATTCATTATAATCAACAACTGTATTACTAACACTTAAAGTATATCCAACTTGACTAGCTGGAACTTTTACTTTGATTTCTTGTCCATTGGCTACATATACTTCTTTTTCAGGTGAAGCATAATAATTTTGACAATCCTTATATCTTACATAGTACTTACCGGTAGATAATCCTTCTACAGTATCTCCAGAAATACTATGCCATTCATTTTCACCATCTTTTCTATATTCCATTGATGAATCAACATTATTTAATTTACCATCTGTTCCACCTTTATATGTTGTTCCTGTGGCTGTTACAGATGTTGGTGCTTCTCTATGTGCTTTGACAATTTCGAATGTAACTGTATTTTGTGCAGGTAATTTATAATTTGAATCACTCAATTCAGTTGCAGTTGCAGTATATGTACCTACTTCAGTTTGTTCACCAGAAACAGTCACGTTACATTTGTCATCTCCAACTGTATTAGTAACAGTTGCTGTTGGAACATGTGGTTTACCATCATATGGAATTTTTAATGTATTTGTTCCATCTAGTTTCCATGATAAAGTTGCTGTTCTTTGGGTAATAGTAATAAATTTTTGAGGAGACGATCCAGACTTATAAAGATCCGATCCCGAATTATATATACTTAAATAATATTTTCCTACGTCTGGATATTCTTTATTGACTTTAATATTTGTATCACGATCATAATATTTATATGAATATTGACAATTATCTAACATACTTTCAGGGACAAGTTCTGGTTGTTCTCCATATTCCCATGTGTATTTAACAATGCTAGGTGGAGTAGGTTCTGCTTTTAATACAGTAAATTTAAGTGATTTTGTTGTTAAACGCAAATAATGATTTGTTTCAGAAACTACTCCTCTAATAAAATAAGTACCAGGTTTTAGACTATTTAACTCAGCTAATAGCTTATCTGAACTTATTGGTTTATATGTACTGTCGTCATCATCACATTTCTTGTATTCATAAGAAACAACTGCATTTGAATCTACATAATTTGGATCCATAAGATGACCATACCCATCATTGACTTTTACATATGGACCAAATTCTGATTGATATCCTTGATAAGTATATTCACAATTATCTTGTTCTTTCCAGTTCTTATCTTTGAAATATATTTTATTTGTATAATATTCTGCTTTCGTAATTGTGAATTCTCCAGAAACTGAAACTTGATTCATTGTTAGAGTTACTGAATAATCTCCTGGTTCTGTTGGTCTTTGTGATAATTGTTGTCCATTTTGATAATATGTTAATTTGTATGAATCTCCTGATATTGGAAAACTAGAGGTATTATTACCAGCGGCATTTTCAACCCAAGCATTGTCTCCTTTCTTATACCCTCCATCTTTTGTTTTTAATACTATTTTCGCTGTTGTAGTATCTGGATCCTGATAATCACATTCACTCTTTCTATCTTCTTCACTACAATAACCTTTTATTATTTTCCACTTTCATCGCTGTTATCAAGTACATAGTTCCATTTGTGAACATGTTTTGCTAAATATATATATTGACCTTCTTCGTCATATCTAAGATCAACTCTGTATAATTTGTCACTATTTCTTACAAAATTTATTTTATTCAAATCATCTCTACTTACTCCTCTTGGAGATATTCTGTGTTTCTTTCCATCGTTTATGTTATAATCAATATCAATTGTAATAGCATCTCCATTATATTCTGAAAGATCAATGGTACCATTACTACCAAGTTGAACATCTGTTCCACAATTTTCAAACGTGACATTTTTAAGTTTAAGTACTGCCTCTTTAAGTTCTGTCCCTTTATTGTAAATACCAATACGATTTGCTTTAATTGTGGCATCATTAACATTCAAAACTCCCTCTACAGAGTTAAGTCCAACTTCATCAGATACAATCGTTCCACCACTACCATTGATTGTCATTGTTCCTGAATTTTCAACAAATCCGCATAGACTGTAAACATCATTTCCACTATAAGTAAATGTATGACCATTCATATTAATAGTTACATCAGTATTTCTGTCAGTCCTAATAAAATCAAACCTTCCACTTTTATCAGGATTATTAATAACATCGCCTAATATATTTAAAGCTATCGTTCCTATTTTAGAGCTATTATATTGTACACGAACTTTTGTACCAGCATTTTCCCATGTAGAATATTTCTTAGTATAATACGTACCTCCAGGCAAATTATATGTTCCTGGTGTACTTGTATAATACGTACTTCCATCACTTGAAATATTAGTATCTGCCGCAAATACATTTACAGGTACTTGTGTAAAAATCATCATAAATGTAAGTACGCTTGCTATTATTTTCTTAATTTTTATCTTCATAACTTTCTTTTCCTCCCCTTATTAAAAATTATTATGTTTAAAACTTCTTATTTATTTGTTAATAAAAAACCTCCCTTGTCTATTCATATTTTACTATTTATGATACTTTATTTTTTCATTTGTCGCGAAATGTCGTTTTTAGGGTGTGAAATGCAAAAAGACCTCTTTCGAGATCTCCTAATAAATAATTTTTAATATTTTAAAAGAAGTCCACTAGGGACTTCTAAGTAGTCTATTTTCTCCATTGAGATGGAGCAAATAATAATAACATTGGGAATATTTCAAGTCGTCCTGCCAACATATCAAAAGATAAAACAAGTTTTGATACCAACAACAATGATAACATTTTTAATACGATTTGTGATAACACCGATATCTAAACAAAATCTTGATAAATCTCGATGTGTCCCTGTAATATATAAATGATTGCCTGGTTTAATAGCATAATTTCCATCTGGAATAATTACATCTTCATTATGACTTACAGCACATATTAAAATATTTGCTTTTGTAATTTTATGTAATTGATTTAATTCAACTCCATTTAAACGACTATGATCTTCCACAAAGAATTCAGCAAGCTCAACTTTTCCTCTTGAAAAAGTATCCACTTTAACAGCTGAAGGAAAAGATAAAACACGACAAATTTCACTTACTGCTTCAAGTTCAGGATTAACGATCATTGAAAAACCTAATTGATTTCTCATAAAATCACGTTGTGATGAATAATCAGGATTTCTAACACGGGCAATAGTGTGTCTTGTTCCCATTTTTTTAGCCATTAATCCTGCTAAAATATTTAATTCATCTGAAGTAGTTACACAAATAATAAGGTTAGCATCTTCTGCTCCTGCTTCCATTAATATATCATATGAACCGCCATTACCTACAACACCTATAACATCATATTGGTTTACAACTTCTTCTACTTTAGTTGCATTTTGATCGACAACAATAATATCATGATCTTCATTTGACATATGTTTAATAAGTGTTTTTCCGACTTTACCGGCTCCCAAAACAATGATTTTCATAAAAAATGAAACTCTTTAATACAGATAGATATTTTTACCCTTTTTCTTTAATTACTCAACCTATTTTACATTAACCAAACTAAATATCAATGAAAAAATTATTTTTATACAGTATAATAAAAAACTCCACTATATCGTGGAATTTTCATTATTTTTCAACTGCATTATTTACAATAATACGGCTTGCTTGCATACGAGATAAATCTCTTTTGAATCCTTCTAAATCAATTTTTTCTAATACTTGTTCTTTAGTCATTTGATTAGCTTGTCCAACCATATTTAATTGTTCATCTAAAACTTCTTCAGTAACAACAATATTTTCAACAGCAATAATTTCATCAATTAAAGCTTCTAATTTAGCTTGTTGAGTAGCAGATGGTTTCATTTGTTCTCTTAATTTTTCTTCATCCATACCTGTCATTTGTAAGTATTGATCTAATTGAATTCCTTGAGCCATCATTTGATTCGCCATATAAGACATTTGTCTATCTAATGCCTCATCAATTGCATCATCATCTAATTCAACTTCACTATCTGCCATGAAAGCATCAAAAATTATGTTTTCTTTTTGTGCTTCATATTGTTGATCATGTTGTTGTTGTAAACCTTCATTAATATAAGCTTTTAAATCTTCAACTGTTTTAATTTCAGGTACACCTAAACCTTCAACAAAATCATCATTTAATTCAGCTTCTTTTTTTACAGATAATTTTTTAACCGTTACTTTGAAAACAACATCTTGTCCAGCTAAATCTTCGGCTTGATAATTTTCTGGGAAAGTTAAGTTTAAATCTCTTGTTTCATTAACTTTCATACCAATCATTTGTTCTTCAAACCCTGGAATAAATGATCCTGAACCAATTTCTAAATCATAATCATTTCCTGTTCCACCTTCAAAAGCAACATCATCTTTTAAACCAACAAAATCGATTGTAGCGATATCACCGTTTTCAACAGTATCTCCATCTTTTTCTTCTGTTTGACTTGATTGAGCTAAAATCATTTGAATTTGTTGTTCAACTTCTTCATTAGATACAGGTACTTTTTCTACTTTAAATTCAATTCCTTTATAGTTACCTAATTTAATTACTTTACTCATTTATCTATTTCCTTTCATTATATGCCTGTTTATTCTATCATAAAGAAAACTTATTGTCTTTATTTAATCTTAATATCCTTAATATTATTTAAAGTAATTGTTGAATATCCTGACATATCTGTTTCGGTTGTAATATTTTCATGATTTAAATAATCTTCAACATTTAATTCAATAATACGATCATCATCTAAAACCAATTTACATCTTGACATACGATCTAATGAAAGTGGAACATTAACAATTTCATCATCTTCTTCAATTCCTAGATCTCTCATAATCGTTTCAACTTCTTCTTGTGCGTTATAATCATCACCCATGACCTTCTTCGCAATTTCCATTGGTTTTAATGGTAAATGTTCCATTACTAAATCAATCATTTCTTTTTTTACCATAGCTGTAGGATCACCTTCAAAAACATTATATTCACTATCGACTTTTTTAACGACTTTATTGACAATACTCATTTTTTGTTTATCTGTTAATTTAGGTTCACCTTTAATATATTGTTCATTAAGATAATAGCCTGGTTTTCCATCTATTTGAAATCTTTTTTCAATTAAAGAAACTGTGTTTTTATCAACATTGATAATAATTGCTTCTTCAACAGCTGAAGTTTTAGGTGGAAGACTTTGTCTATTAACAAATTTAATAAATCTTTTATCATCTACTTCTTCCACAATAGAAATAGGTGTCACTTTATAATTTAATTTCATGATGAGAATCATCTTTTCTCCATCTACTTTACATTCAACAAACATTAAATTACTATTAGGCATTTCTTCTACATATTTGCTGACAGCAAATAGATCTTGAGCAATCTTTTTAGATTCAACAATAAATTGTTCATCATCAATGATCATATTTCTAGCTGCTTGTAATAAATGATGTTCACTTCCTACAATGAGTTCTTTAATGGTTGTATTCGTTAAACATTTTTCTATTTTTTTATCATAATATTCAGTTGTTCCCTCTATTAAATCAATAAATTGATCAGAGTAAATAATTTGACTATGTTCCATATCGAGCATATGAATTAATATCTTATCTATAATTGTTGTATTCATCTTTATCACCGAATGTAGTATATCATAATTTTTTATTTTAATATATAATGGATGTGGTGAAGTCTATGAAAATTATAATTGCTGATGCAAAAAGTTTAAAAGAAAAGCATTTTCCTATTGAAAAACAAACACCATTGTTTTTTAATAAAGCAGAATCTTTAAGAAAACAATTAAAAGAATTAGATATTGATCAAATTCATGATTTGATGAAGATTTCTTTTAAACAATCTTCATTAATTTATGATTATTTTCATAATGAGGAAACTTTTGCAGCCATAAATTTATTTAATGGCGTTGTTTTTAAACAGCTTGATTTAAAGAATTATCAAAAAGAAGAATGGGATTATTTAGATAAGCATTTACTAATTAATTCTCCACTTTATGGAATTTTACGTTATAATGATGCTGTAAATTATCATCGTTTAGAAATGAAACATAAATTAAATGAAATAAATTTATATCAATATTGGTATAAAGAACTAAATGATTATTTAAAAAATGAAGATGTTATTCTTTCTTTAAGTACGAAAGAATATGAAAAAATGTTTGATCTTCCAATCATTCAACTTGATTTTGTGATAAGAAATGGGCATACTTTTAAACGAAATGCCGTGTATTTAAAGAAAGCAAGAGGAATGATACTCAATTATTTGATTGAACATCATATTGAAGATATTGAACAAATAAAAGAAATTGTGATCGATGATTATCATTTTAGTGAAGATGATTCAAATGATGATCATTGGGTTTTTATAAAAAATGAAAAAATGAAATACATCAAAAAATAGGAGGTTATTTATCATGTATAAAGTTGGTGTTTTAGGCGCAGGTACATGGGGGATGGCTGTCGCAAGAGTGTTATGCAATCGTCATCATTCAGTGATGGTTTGGTCGGCTTTACCTCAAGAAATTGAATATATTCAAAAAAACAGAACACATCCAAAATTACCTGAATTAGAAATTCCTGATGATATGGAATTTACAACAGATATTAAAGAAGTATGCAATAGCGAGTATTTAGTGGTTGCTGTTCCTTCCATTTTTATGAGAAGTACAATGGAAACAGCTAAAGATTATATTAAAGAGCAAATCTTAATCGATCTTGCTAAAGGGGTTGAAAAAGATAGTCTTTATACAATGTCTGAAATTATTCGAGATGTTTTAGGAAATCAAGCAAAAATCGTAGCTCTATCAGGTCCAACCCATGCTGAAGAAGTTGTAAGAGATATGCCTTCAACCATTGTTTCAGCTTGTGATGATTTAGAAGTTGCTGAAAAAGTACAAAATCTTTTCCAAGATACATGCATGCGTGTTTATACAAACATTGATGTCCGCGGGGTTGAATTATGTGGTGCTTTAAAAAATATCATTGCTTTAGCAGCTGGTATTTCCCATGGGTTAAATTATGGTGATAACACTCGTGCTGCCCTTATTACGCGTGGTCTTTCTGAAATGACACGTTTAGGAACAACAATGGGATGCCTTGAACAAACATTCCATGGTCTTGCCGGAATTGGTGATTTGATTGTCACAGCAACAAGCGTGCATAGTCGTAACTTTAAATGTGGAACATTAATTGGACAAGGTTACAATGTTGATGACGCTACAAAAGAAGTTGGTATGGTCGTTGAAGGTTTAAACGCTTTACCTGCTGCAATGCAACTTGCTAAAAGATATGATGTAGAAATGCCAATTACTGCCATGGTCGATGCTATTGTTAAAGGTAAAGTTAGTCCAAATGAAGCAGTCAAGGCATTAATGAATCGTGATCGAAAAACAGAGCTAACAAAGTCTGTTGCAGATATTAATTTTGAAAATAGTATTATTAAAAGTAAAAGAGGGTTAGGTATGAAAAGAGTTATTACTTATGGTACATTTGATTTATTACATTACGGACATATTAATTTATTAAAACGTGCGAAAGCTTTAGGTGATTATTTAATTGTTGCTGTTTCAACTGATGAATTTACACGTTTGAAAAAAGATAAAAAATGTTATTTCTCTTATGAACAAAGAAAAGGTCTACTAGAATCTGTACGTTTTGTAGATTTAGTTATTCCTGAAGAAAATTGGGATCAAAAAATCAAAGATATTAAAGAATATCATATTGATACTTTTGTTATTGGAGATGATTGGAAAGGTAAATTTGATTATCTAAAAGATGAGGGTGTAGAAGTTATATATTTACCAAGAACTCCTGAAATTTCTACAACTCAAATTAAAGAAGATTTACATCATACAGAAGAAAAATAAAGGCTATAGCAATCGCTATAGCTTCTTTTTTATAAAGGATTGTTATGAAAAAATCATAACAATCCTTTTTGATTTAAATAGTTTTCTAAAAATTCAAAGAATCTTTCCATTTGTTGGTCAGTTCCAATCGTAACTCTTAAATACTGATTAATCAATGGTTTATTCCAATGACGCACAATAATGCCTTCTTTTCTAAGTGCTAAAAATAATTCTTCCCCATCAATCTTTGGATGTTTTACAAATACAAAGTTAGCATAACTATCTGGAACCACAAATCCTAATTCTTTTAGTTTCGTTTTTGTATATTCTCTTGTTTTAATTACTTTTTGACATTTTTCTTTCATATCTTGACTATTTAAAACAGAAACAATTCCAATTTGTTGAGTTATATAATCAATAGGATACGAGTTAAAAGAATTTTTCACATCATATAGATGAGAAATAGCTTCTTTATTTCCTAAAGCTACTCCTAATCTAGCTCCAGCAAAAGATCTTGATTTAGAAAACGTTTGAATAACCACTAAATTTTCATATTGATGAATAAGTGGGACACATGATTGTCCTCCAAAATCAATATAAGCTTCATCTACAACAACGATACTTTCTGGATTACTTTTTAAAACTTCTTCAATGAAATCTAATGAAACGAGTAATCCTGTTGGTGCATTTGGATTAGGAAAAATAATTCCTGAATTTGGTTGTTTAAAATCTTCAACATGCATTTTAAAATCTTGATCCAAAATAATTTCTTTATAATTCATTTGGTAAAGATCACAATAAACTGGATAAAATGAATAAGAAATATTTGGAAATAATACTGGATTACTTCCATTAAAAAATGTTAAAAATGTAAGTGCTAAAACTTCATCTGAACCATTTCCTAAAAAAACTTGTTCATCTTTTAAACCATGATACTTAGCTAAAGCATGTCTTAATTCTTCTCCATCACTATTTGGATAAAGTTTTAATTTTTCAATATCGATTTCTTTTAAAATATCTTTTATTTGTTTACATGGACCATATGGATTTTCATTCGTATTTAATTTAATCATATTGTTGATTTTTGGTTGTTCACCTGCTACATATGGTTCTACTTGTCTTAATTTATCTTGCCAACTCATTGTTATTCCCCTTCTAACATATCGTTGATGACTTCATAAACATAATCAACTTGTTTTTCTGTCTTTTCTTTTATTTGTTTTTCTACACGATTAAAAGTATAAGCATGATCAGCTTTTTCAAACATATCTAAATCATTATAAGAATCTCCTATACAATAAGAAATCACTTCTTGATCCAATAATGAACAAAGCTTTTTAAGTCCACTTCCTTTAGTACAATCTACTGTAATATCTAAATAAACAACATTGAGTGTTGCATGAATACCTACATATTTTTGGTGGATTTGTTTTTGAATTTCAAGTATTTCATCTAATTTTTCTTGTGGATGAAAAGCACATACAATATCAATATCATCTTGAGTATGATCTAATATTTCTAAAAAATCACCTGCTATTTCTTGATAACCATTTTCTGTTAAAATACATGTTTTTTGATTTATATATCCATATGTTTGTTGACCATCAAAAAATGTATAATTTAGATAAGGATATTTTTGATAGCTTTCTTTAAGTATTTCTTTAGCAATTTCATTTTTTATTTGTTTTCGATAAAGAACTTGATCATTTTGATCAACAATCATTGCTCCATTATTTAAAACAAGATAATCATATTCAAAATGTGGTGTGACAAGTTTTGTTTCTTGAATATTTCTTCCTGTACAAAATGAAAAATAATGACCTTGTGTTCTTAATTTTTTTACAGCTTCTTGATCTTTATAAGTAATGGGTAAATTGCCCTTAGCAATTGTTCCATCAATATCACTAAATAATATTTTTTTCATATCTTCTCCTTAAGCTAAGTCTAAAAATAATTGATATAAACGATCCTGATTTTCATTTTTTTCAATTAAAGCTTCTTCAATATTTTTAGATATAATTTGATTATCTTTCATACAGATACATAAACCACTTTTTCTTTTTTCTAATAAACAAATGGCTTCTTCTGCCATTTTAGATGCTAAAATACGATCTTCAGGAACAGGTGATCCACCTCTTTGAATATGTCCCAAAACAATTGATCTTCCTGAATATCCAGTTTCTTCGCTAATACGATTAGCTAGTTTTTCAACATCTAATATTTTTTCACTTACAATAATTATCGCATGTTTTTTATGATACTCTTCTTCACATATTTTAAGTTCTTCAATAATTTTATTTTCATCATACTCTGTTTTATCTGTAATAACAATTTCACTACCACATGCAATTGCAGAATAAATAGCAAGATTATCTGCATGATTTCCCATAACTTCAACAACAAAGCAGCGATGATGTGAACTAGACGTATCTCTTAATTTATTAACAGCATCGATAATGTTATAAAGTGCCGTATGAAAGCCTATTGTTTCATCTGTTCCATTAATATCATTATCAATTGTTCCAGGAATAGCAATACAATCAATTCCTTTTTGACTAAGTGCTAAAGCTCCTTTATAACTTCCATCTCCCCCAATAACAACAAGTCCATCTATCCCTCTTTGTTTAAGCTGATGAATTGCTTGTTCTTGAACTTTATCTTCCTTAAATGAAGGTAATCTTGAAGATTCTAAAATAGTTCCCCCTTTAGATAATATTTCAGAAACATCACTATACCCTAATTTTTTGATATTCCCTGCTACTAATCCTTTATATCCTTCATAAACACCATAAACCTCAAAACCTCTTTTTATTCCTACACGAACAATAGCACGAATAGCCCCATTCATTCCTGGTGCATCTCCTCCTGAGGTTAAAACTGCAATTTTTCTCATCGATTCACCTACTTTTCCCCTATAATTATCCCTATTATACTTGTTTTACATAAAAAGAAAAAGCCAATTTCTTGGCTTTATATAAATTTTTCTAAATTTAAATTTGAATCATAAGAAAATTTTAAACGATATGTATCTTTATAATTAAATATTCTTATTGAAGATTGATCGTTTCCTTTTGATTGTGTCATTCCTTTTCCATAATGAGAAAGTGTTTCTTTTGAAATTTCAGCTTCATTATTTTTTAAATCATTTAATGTTTTTTGAATTAATTCTTGATTATCTTTTTCATTAAATAGTGTAATGATTTGATTTATTTTTGTAAATTGTTGATTTAATTGTTGATAGCCATCATCTAATTGTTGAATATCATTTAAATGATATTCAAACTGTAATTGGCTTTCTTTTGATAAATCATAATCATAAGAAATACTCATTGTATTTTGTTTATCTAAAGAAATATCATATTGAACAGATACATAAAGATTATTATTATCTGTTATTTGAAACAAATATTCTGAATCCATATTTTTTGTTCCAACTATTTTTTCTAAAGACGATTCCATGTTATTAATCTTATTGACATATTTTTTACTATTTTTAACATTTTTTGAAAATTCTTTTAAGGAATCATATTGATATACAACTGTTTCTTGATTTGATTTTGTATATGTTTTTAATGTTGCTGTTTGATTGATTCCACTATCAGATAATGCATTAAATGCAAAGAAATAAGAAATTCCCATAGGTAAGAAAACAAGTGCAATAATCAAAATTGGATAAATGAATGCGTATTTTCTTTTAGGAGTACGTTTCATTGGTTGATAGCCAGATTGAGGTGTTCCACAATAAGGACATACTTTTGCATTACTTGGTATATTTTTATGGCATTTTGGACATTTTTTCATATTTTATCAATCCTTTCTTTTAATCTTGGTATATTTGGTTTAGCCAAGATGAAAGTTTATCAATATAATCCTGTTTCTTTTCTTTTTGTTTTTTGCTTGGTAATGAATAATAATCTTCATCTAAAAAAGTATATTGATCTACAAATTTCCCATTGATCACTAATTTTAAAGTAGGTGTCCATGAAAAATCAAGTTTTTTTCTCATTTGGTTATATCGAGATTTTTCTTTTTTTGTTGCTTCTTGACTATTCGCTTGATCTCGATATTCTTTAATATTGAAATAATAAAGATAAACTCCTTTATTTTTCTTTAAATATTTTTTTAAATAAGGTTCAAATTCTTGACAATCTTTACAATCAGGTCTTCCAATATATAAAACAAAATCTTCTTTTTGATTTATTTTCTTTAAAACATCATCATAATTGATTTCTATGATTTGATTTTTTGATAAATCTTTCTGTATAGTATGAGTGGATGTAGTATGACTACACCCACTTAATATACCTATTAAAAATGAAATCAATATGAACTTATTGATTATTTTAATAAAGATTCTCCATCCATTTCTTCAGGAATTGGTAAACCTAATAATTGTAACATTGTTGGAGCTAAATCTCCTAATTTTCCGCCTTCTTTTAATCCTACATGAGAATTAGTAACAATTAAAGGTACAACATTTGTTGTATGAGCAGTGAATGGATTTCCATCTGCATCTAATTCTTCTTCAGCATTACCATGGTCAGCAGTAATTAACATAGTTCCACCTAATTCAAGAACTTTTTCATATACTTCACCGATACATTCATCAACAACGCTAACAGCTTTGATTGCTGCAGGAATAACACCAGTATGTCCTACCATGTCACAGTTTGCAAAGTTAACAATTACAACATCATGAATATCTTTATCTAATTCAGCAATTAATTTATCTTTTACTTCATAAGCTGACATTTCAGGTTGTAAATCATAAGTAGCAACTTTTGGTGAATTAACTAATACACGAGTAGCTCCTTCGATTTCTTTATCAACTCCACCGTCAAAGAAGAAAGTTACGTGAGCATATTTTTCAGTTTCAGCAATACGTAATTGTTTTAAACCTTGAGCTGATAAGTAATCACCTAATGTATTTGTAAGTTCAGGTGAAACGAATGCGATTTCTCCATTAACACTATCAGCATATTTCATCATACATACGAATTCTAAATCTTTAACTTGTTTTTCAGGTACATATCCTTCATAGAATGTAGGATTTGTGATTACTGTAGCTAATTGGATTGCTCTATCTGGTCTGAAGTTAGCGAAGATTACTGAATCTCCATCATCAATTGTTCCTTCAACGTTTTTGTTGTAACCAGGGATAACGAATTCATCTAAAACATCTTTAGCATAAGAATCTTTTACATATTGAACTGGACATTCGAAAGATTCACCTTCTTGACATACGATTGCATCGTAAGCTAATTTAACACGATCAAATCTTTTATCTCTGTCCATTGCATAGTATCTACCAGAAATTGATGCAATTTGTCCAACACCGATTTCTTCAATTTTTTCTTGTAATTCTTTTACGAAATCAACACCACTATCAGGAGCAACATCTCTTCCGTCTAAGAAAGCATGTACATATACTTTATCTAAACCTTGTTGTTTAGCTAATTCTAATAAACCATAGATATGTTCATTTGATGAGTGAACACCACCATTTGATAATAATCCCCAAATATGTAATTTAGAACCATTATCTTTAGCATGTTGAATTGCTTTTAAGAATTTTTCATTTTCAAAGAAAGTTTTTTCATTTAAAGCTTTATTAATTAAAGTTAATGATTGATAAACAGTTCTTCCTGCTCCAATATTTAAATGCCCAACTTCACTATTTCCCATTTGTCCATCAGGTAAACCAACTGGCATACCACTAGCTGAAATAGTTGTGTTTGGATACATAGCCATTAAATCATCTAAGTTAGGTGTATTAGCAAGTCTTACAGCATTACCATTAATGCTTTCAGAAATACCATAACCATCCATAATACATAATACGATAGGTCTTTTTTTCATTTTTTTGTTTCCTCCATTAATACGTTATACATATTATCATTTTTGTTATCGTGTTTCAATTCATTTAGCTATATAAAATCAGTATTTTTTATTTCATTTCTTTTTAGTTTTTTGTGGTGTAGCAAGCAATGAAACACCGCAAAAAGTAATGAATAAAGGCCAGTATTCTTGAATATAATAAACAATAATTGAAACAATACCTTTGAATTCATTTGTTCGATCTAACGTTAAGATGATTCCCAAAACAATCAAAACAATACCACAATTTTTTTTAATATTCATTTTATTCACCTAGTTTTATTTTATCTTGGATAAAATAAAAAAGATGTCCAAAAAAATCATACGATTTCTTTAAATATCTTTTTTGCATAATCTAGTAATTGAATGATATTGACTTCTTCTTGTCCTTTTTGTGAAAAAACATAAACTTTATCGTCCTCAAAAAAATCAAAACGATTTGAATGGATAATACTATTAATATCTTTTCTTCTTTCTTGATTTAAAGTAATAAATTGATTTTCACACATTTTTCTTAGAATAATACACAAAGAAGCAAGTGATAATTCTAATTGACACTTTGTTTTTAAAAGATCCCTTTCAATTATATAATTAGCTATCTCTTGATTATTTTTTAATCTATTTAATTGATTTAAAATCATTTCTACTTTAACAACCTCTATATTTAATTGTTCTAAATAACAACTTAACTTTATTTGCCTTTTATTCATTCTTAAGCTCCTTATAAATTGATAACAGTTGTTTAGCATATAAAACAAGTGATAATAACATCAACATAATACAAACAAAAATTGAAATAGTTGCAAAAATAGAATTTGGAATATGTATTCCAATTAATACGATTGCGACAACATCAAAGATAGCAGTAGAAATTTTCCCCCACCATGAGGCTCCTTGGACCTTTGCTCCTTTTTCATATAAATAAAGTCCCCCTAAAGCCAGCATTCCATCTTTTAAAACAATGATAAGAAGTAATAACCACATCCATGAATACGTATAAACTAAAACAAACGCAACCGTAAATTGTGTCAATTTATCAGCGATTGGATCTATAACTTTCCCAAAATCAGTAATCATCTGGTAATGTCTTGCAATGTAGCCATCTAAAAAATCAGATAGACCTGAAATAATTAAAATAGTAGCACATATATAATAATCTTCTTTACTTCCAGCTAAAAAATAGCGATGTAAAAAAATAGGAATAAGTATTATTCTTAAATAGCATAAACAATTAGGTATATTAAATAATTCTTTAAGTCTTATTTTTTTCATAATTTTCACCTTCTATATTAGTAATATAATCTTACAGTTTAATGATAAAAATTTCAACCTAAACAAAAAAAGGGAGATTTCTCCCTCATTAATTTTAATATTCTTTTTCTAATAAAGCTGCAGCTGCTTTATCAATAATTACAGTTACATCTTTATGATTTTGTAATACACTAGCTGGTAATTCTGGAGTTACAGGTCCTTCAATCATTCCTTTAACAGCATTTTCTTTATTTTTACCACAAGCAATTAAAACAACACTTTTAGCATCCATAATATTTTGAATTCCCATAGAGATTGCTTGTTTTGGAACAGCATCTTCATCTCCATTAAAGAATAATCTTGCATTGTCTTTAATAGTACTTTCTTTTAAATCAACATAATGTGTTTTTGAATTAAAATCAGTTCCTGGTTCATTGAATCCAATATGTCCATTTGAACCAATTCCTAATAATTGAATATCAATTGGATTTTCAGCTAACATTTTATTATATTCATCACAGTTTTCTTGAATATTTCCTTGTCCACATGGAACATGAACATTTTCATCTTTAATATCAATTCCATTGAATAAGTTTTTATACATAAAATAATGATAACTTTGTGGATGACTTGCATCTAATCCAAAATATTCATCTAAGTTATATGATTTAACATCTTTATATGATGTATGATTTTTTTCATGATCTTCTCTTAATAATTCATACATTCTAACAGGTGTAGATCCTGTAGCTAATCCTAAAATACTATTTGGTTTTTCCTTTACTTGATTAATAAAAATTTTTGCTGCTTCTTGGCTTGCTTCTTCATAATTTTCAACAATAATAACTTTCATTGCAAACTCCTCCTCGATAACATCTTATCATGTCTAGACAAACAATTCAATAAATACTTGTTTTTTTTCTTAAAAAGTCCTTTCGTACAATGAAAATATCTTTATTTTTCAATAAAAATAGGTTAGAATTGGAATGTAAATATGGAGGTGTTTAATACTATGATTAAAGGTATTGGGGCTTCTAGTGGTATTGCAATTGCTAAAGCATACAAACTAGTTATGCCTGATTTAACTGTAACACAAAACACTGTAGAAGATGTTGCAGCTGAAATCAAAAAATTTGAAGATTGTATGGCTGAAACAGCTAAACAATTAGAAGCAATTAAAGAAGCTGCTTCTAAAAACTTATCAGCTGAAGAAGCTGCTGTATTTGATGCTCATGCATTAGTACTTCAAGATCCTGAATTAAAAACACAAGTTTTAGACAAAATCAATAATGAAAAATTATGTGCTGAAGCTGCATTAGATGCAGTTGCAAATAGTTTCATTGCAATGTTTGAAATGATGGATGATGATTATTTTAGAGAAAGAGCTGCTGATATTAAAGACGTTTCTCGTCGTTTATTAGCTAACTTACTTGGTAAACCATTACCAAACCCTGCTTTAATTGATGAAGAAGTTGTTATTATCGCTGATGATTTAACTCCTTCTGATACAGCACAATTAAATAAAAACTTAGTTAGAGGATTTGCTACTAATATTGGTGGTAGAACTTCTCACTCAGCTATCATGGCTCGTTCTTTAGAAATTCCTGCAGTTGTTGCTTGTAAAACAATTACAGAAGAAGTTAAAGATGGAGATTTAATTGTTCTTGATGGTATTGAAGGAACAGTTATGATCAATCCTGATGAAACAACTGTTAAAGAATATGAAACTAAACGTGCTGAATTCATCGCTTATAAAGAAGAATTAAAGAAATTAGTTAATGAAAAAACAATTACTACTGATGGACATCAAGTTGAATTAGTTGCTAACATTGGTTCAGCAAAAGATTTAGCAGGTGTTAAAGAAAATGGTGGTGAAGGTGTTGGATTATTCAGAACTGAATTCTTATATATGGAATCTGCTGAATTACCAACTGAAGAACAACAATTTGAAGTTTATAAAGAAGTATTAGAAGGTATGGAAGGTAAACCTGTTGTTGTTAGAACATTAGATATCGGTGGAGATAAAGAAATCGAAGCTATCGATTTACCAAAAGAAATGAATCCATTCTTAGGTGTTCGTGCAATCCGTTTATGTTTCCAAAGAGAAGATATCTTTAGAACTCAATTAAGAGCATTACTTAGAGCATCAGTTTATGGTGATTTAAGAATCATGTTCCCTATGATTGCTACTTTACAAGAATTCCGTAAAGCTAAAGGAATCTTAATGGAAGAAAAAGAAAAATTAGTTGCTGAAGGTGTTAAAGTAAGTGATACATTACAAGTTGGTATCATGATTGAAATTCCTGCAGCTGCTGTATTAGCTCATAAATTTGCTAAAGAAGTTGATTTCTTCTCAGTAGGAACAAATGACTTAGTACAATATACATTTGCAGCAGACAGAATGTCTTCTGGTGTAAGTTATTTATATCAACCATTCAACCCATCAATCTTAAACTTATTAAAACATGTCATCGATTCAGCACATGCTGAAGGTAAATGGGCTGGTATGTGTGGAGAAATGGCTGGTGAAGCTATTGCAGCTCCATTATTACTTGGTTTAGGATTAGATGAATTCTCTATGTCAGCTACTTCAATCTTAGCTCAAAGAAAATTAATTAAGAGCGTATCAAAAGCTGATATGGAAGCTTTAGTAGAAAAAGCATTAGATTGTGCTACTTCTGAAGAAGTTGTTGAATTAGTTAAATCTACAGTAAAAATGTAATAATAAAGACCTCGAAAAGAGGTCTTTTTTTTACTAATTTCCAATAATAATTCATACAAAAAGTCAAGATATTCAAATAATTTCAGAAAGTTTATAAACATCAAATAATAGCAACTCAAAATTATCTTTATTTTATATGATGCAATAAAGCATATCGGAAAAAAAAGTCATACCACAATGGTATGACCTGTCAAGGATCATGTAAAAACATAAAAAAAAAGAAGGAACTGGCAACGAGCTATTTTCGCACAATGTACTATCTTCGCC
>NZ_JABWDK010000033.1:0-19913 GCF_013361255.1 Faecalibacillus sp. H12
AAGTCGGAAAAGAAATCAGAAAATTATATTCTTGGTCTGATGAAGATAAATTAATCAATAACTAATCAACACACTTTAGTGTGTTGTCATTGGAAAGTCATGACTTTCTAATGACAACCTACTAAGGTTAAAAATGAAGGGGGAATTTAAAAAATGGCAATGACAATGACACAAAAGATCTTAGCCAAGCATGCGGGATTAGATCATGTTGAAGCGGGACAATTAATTGAAGCAAAATTGGATGTTGTAATGGCAAATGATATTACAGGGCCTATGGCATTACCAATTTTTGATAAAATGGCAGATAAAGTCTTTGATAAAGATAAAGTGGTTTTAGTGCCAGATCACTTTACACCAAATAAAGATATTAAATCTGCAGAAAATTCAAAAGCAATTTTGGATTTTACAAACAAACAATGTTTAACACATCGTATGGAACAAGGTAAATGTGGTGTAGAACATGCTATCTTACCAGAAAAAGGAATCGTTGTGGCTGGTGAATGTATTATTGGGGCAGACAGTCATACATGTACTTATGGGGCATTAGGAGCTTTTTCTACAGGTGTAGGAACAACAGATATCGCTACTGGAATGGCAACTGGTGAATTATGGTTTAAAGTACCAAGTGCTATTAAATTTGTGATTACTGGTAAACCAAGTGAATATGTTAGTGGGAAAGATGTTATTTTACATATTATTGATAAAATTGGTGTTGATGGGGCTTTATATAAATCAATGGAATTTGTTGGAGACGGTATTCAATATTTAACAATGGATGATCGTTTTACAATTTGTAATATGGCCATTGAAGCAGGAGCTAAAAATGGTATTTTCCCTGTTGATGATCAAACAATTGCTTATATTGAAAAACATTCTAAAAAACCTTATGAAGTCTTCGAAGCAGATGAAGATGCTGAATATGAACAAGTGGTAGAAATCAATTTAAGTGAAGTAAGACCAACTGTTGCATTTCCTCATTTACCAGGAAATGGACATACAATTGATGAAATTGAAGAAATGGATAAAATCTATATTGATCAAGTCGTTATTGGATCATGTACAAATGGACGTTTATCTGATTTAGAAAAAGCAGCTGCAATTTTAAAAGGTAAAAAAGTTGCAGACAATGTACGTGTGATGGTCGTACCAGCAACACAAAAAATCTTCTTACAATGTATTCAAAAAGGCTTAGCTGAAATCTTTGTAGAAGCTGGATGTGCATTCAATACACCAAGTTGTGGACCATGTATGGGTGGTCATATGGGTGTTATGGCTAAAGGTGAAAAATGTGTTTCAACAACAAACCGTAACTTCGTAGGTCGTATGGGAGATACAGAAGCACTTATTTATTTAGCTTCTCCACAAGTTGCTGCAGCAAGTGCGATTGCTGGATATATCGCAAATCCTGAAAAGGTAGGTAAAGAATAATGAAAATTTATAAATATAAAGATAATGTAGATACAGATGTAATTATTCCTGCACGTTATTTAAATTCATTTGATGCAAAAGAACTTGCAAGTCATGCTATGGTGGATATTGATCCTACTTTTGCTTCAACTGTAGAAAAAGGAGATATCATTGTAGCAGGTCAAAACTTTGGTTGTGGTTCTTCAAGAGAACATGCACCTCTTTGTTTAAAAACTGCTGGGGTTAAATGTGTTATCGCAAAAAGCTTTGCGCGTATTTTCTATCGTAATTCAATTAATATTGGTTTTCCAATTATGGAATGTGAAGAAGCAGCTGATAAAATTGAAAAAGGTGACGAAGTAGAAGTTGATTTTTCAACAGGTGTAATCACAAATAAAACAAAAAACGAAACTTACCAAAGTCAACCATTCCCAGAATTCTTACAAAAAATGATTGATGCTGATGGTTTAGTAAATTATGTAAATTCTAAAAAATAGGGGATAAAAAATGGAAAAGAATATAGCGGTTATTAAAGGTGATGGAATCGGGCCTGAAATCGTTACAGAAGCGATGAAAGTTTTAGATGCTGTTGCAAAAAAATACAATCATAAATTTAATTATACAGAAATCTTAATGGGTGGTTGTTCAATCGATGCTTATGGTGTGCCGTTAAGTGATGAAGCTTTAAAAATTGCTAAAAAAAGTGATAGTGTTTTATTAGGGGCTATTGGTGGAAATACGACAACTTCACCATGGTATAAATTAGAACCATCATTAAGACCAGAAGCAGGTTTATTAAAAATTAGAAAAGAATTAGGGTTATTCGCAAATCTACGTCCTGCTTATTTATATGATGAATTAAAAGGGGCTTGTCCACTTAAAGAAGAATTAACTGAAGGTGGATTTGATATGATGATCATGCGTGAATTAACTGGTGGTCTTTATTTCGGTGCACGTTCTACTGAAAAAGAAGGAGATCAAATGGTTGCTCGTGATTCAATGAGTTATAGTGAAAGTGAAATTCGTCGTATTGCTAAACGTGGATTTGATATTGCAATGAAAAGAAATAAAAAAGTAACAAGTGTGGATAAAGCAAATGTTTTAGATACTTCTCGTTTATGGCGTAAAGTTGTTGAAGAAGTTGCTAAAGAATATCCTGAAGTTACTTTAGAACATATGTTAGTAGATAACTGTGCAATGCAACTTGTAAGAGATCCAAAACAATTTGATGTTATTTTAACTGAAAATATGTTTGGTGATATTTTATCAGATGAAGCAAGTATGGTTACTGGTTCAATTGGAATGTTATCAAGTGCTTCTTTAAGAGAAGATAGTTTTGGTATGTATGAACCAAGTCATGGTAGTGCACCAGATATTGCTGGACAAAATATTGCTAATCCAATTGCAACTATTTTATCAGCAGCAATGATGCTTCGTTATTCTTTTGATTTAGATCAAGAAGCAAAAGATGTGGAAGATGCTATTGAAAAAGTATTAAAAGAAGGATATCGTACAACAGATATCATGTCTGAAGGTAAAACATTAGTAGGTACTCGTGAAATGGGAGACCTTATTGTAAGTCATTTATAGGAGGATATAGGGATGAAAAGTGATTTTGTAAAAAAAGGAACTGAAAGAGCTCCTCATCGATCATTATTTAATGCCGCTGGGTATACAGATGAAGAATTAGAAAGACCATTAATTGGGGTTGTCAATTCTTTCAATGAAATTGTTCCAGGACATATGAACTTAGATAAAATTTGTGAAGCTGTAAAAAAAGGAATCTATCTTGCTGGTGGAGTACCCGTAGAAATTCCAGCAATCGCTGTATGTGATGGTATTGCCATGAACCATACAGGTATGAAATATTCACTTGTTACACGTGAATTAATTGCTGATAGTACAGAAGCCATGGCTGAAGCACATCAATTTGATGGTTTAGTTATGATTCCTAACTGTGATAAAAACGTACCAGGATTATTAATGGCTGCTGCCAGAGTCAATGTTCCAACAATCTTTGTTTCTGGTGGACCAATGTTAGCTGGTCGTAAAATGGATGGTAAAAGAACATGTTTATCTTCATTATTTGAAGCTGTAGGACAATTCAATGCAGGGAATATGACAGAAGATAAACTTCATGAATTTGAACAAAAAGCATGTCCAACTTGTGGTTCATGTTCAGGTATGTATACAGCAAACTCAATGAACTGTTTAACTGAAGTTTTAGGAATGGCTCTTCGTGGAAACGGAACAATTCCAGCAGTTTATTCAGAAAGAATTAGACTTGCAAAACATGCAGGTATGCAAATCGTAGAACTTATTAAAAAAGATATTCGTCCTCGTGATATTATGACTGAAAAAGCATTTATCAATGCTCTAACAATGGATATGGCACTAGGATGTTCAACAAACTCAATGCTTCATTTACCAGCTATTGCTCATGAAGCAGGAGTTACTTTAAATCTTGAAATTGCGAATGAAATTTCTAAGAAAACACCTAACTTATGTCACTTAGCTCCAGCTGGTGATACATTTATGGAAGATTTAAATGAAGCTGGTGGAATTTATGCAGTTATGAATGAAATTAATAAATTAGGTTTATTATCAACTGATCTATTAACTGTTACTGGGAAAACAGTGGCTGAAAATATTGAAGGATGTGTTAACTTAGATCCTGAAATCATTCGTCCAGTGGAAAATCCATATTCACCTTATGGTGGTATCGCTGTTTTAAAAGGAAATATTTGTCCAAATGGGGCCGTTGTTAAACAATCAGCAGTTGCTAAAGAAATGATGGTACATACCGGACCTGCTCGTGTCTTTGATTGTGAAGATGATGCCATTGTTGCTATCCGTGAAGGAAAAATTGTTAAAGGTGATGTTGTAGTTATTCGTTATGAAGGACCTAAAGGTGGACCTGGAATGCGTGAAATGTTATCACCAACTTCAGAAATCGCTGGTATGGGCTTAGATAAAGATGTTGCTTTAATTACAGATGGTCGTTTCTCTGGAGCTACTCGTGGAGCTTCAATTGGACACGTAGCACCTGAAGCTGCTTTAGGTGGACCAATTGCTTTCATTGAAGAAGGAGATATTATTGATATTGATATTACAAATCATTCAATGAATGTACGTGTTAGTGATGAAGAAATGTCTGCAAGAAAAGCTAAATGGCAACCAAGAGAACCTCGTATTAAAAAAGGTTACTTAGTAAGATATGCTTCTTTAGTAACATCTGCAGATAAAGGTGCTGTATTACAAGCACCAGAAGAAAAAAAATAAAAGGAGGAAAAACAAAATGATGTTAACTGGTTCAGAAATTATATGTGAATGTTTAATTGAACAAGGTGTCGATACAGTGTTTGGTTATCCGGGAGGAACTATTCTTAACGTCTATGATGCACTTTATCGTTATCAAGATAAAATCAATCATGTTTTGACCTCTCATGAACAAGGTGCTTCTCATGCCGCTGATGGTTATGCAAGAGCAACAGGAAAAGTTGGTGTTTGTATGGCTACTTCAGGACCAGGGGCAACAAACCTTGTTACTGGAATTGCGACGGCTTATATGGATTCAACACCACTTGTTGCTATTACTGCAAATGTTGGTGTTGAAATCTTAGGGCGTGACAGTTTCCAAGAAATTGATATTACTGGTGTGACAATGCCAATTACAAAACATAATTTTATCGTTAAAGATATTAAAGATTTAGTGCCTACAATTCGTAAAGCATTCTATATTGCAAAAGAAGGTAGACCAGGACCTGTCTTAGTAGACGTTACTAAAAACGTTACTGCAGAAAAGATGGAATTTGAACCACTTCAACCAAAAGCTATTGAACCTAAAACTGAAACATATACTGTTGAAGATTTAGATCAAGCAATTGAAATAATCAAAGAAAGTGAAAAACCATTTATCTTTGCTGGTGGTGGTGTTATTTCATCTGGTGCAAGTCAAGAATTAAAAGAATTTGCAGAAAAAATTGATGCACCTGTTTGTGAAACATTAATGGGTAAAGGGGCTTTTGATAATACAAGACCTCGTTATACAGGAATGCTTGGAATGCATGGAACAAAAGCAAGTAACTTTGGGGTAAGCCAATGTGATTTATTAATTACAGTTGGTGCACGTTTCTCTGATCGTGTTACTGGTAATACTCAAACATTTGCTTCTAATGCTAAAATTATTCACATTGATGTAGATGCTGCTGAAATCAATAAAAATATTCAAGTTGATTTAGGTATTATTGGTGATGCTAAATGTATTTTAAATGAATTAAATAATAAGTTAGAAAGACAAAATCATCCACAATGGTTAAAACAAATTCGTGATTTAAAAGATCGTTATCCACTTAACTATGATGATTCTACTCTTACAGGACCTTATGTCCTTGAACAAATTGATTATTTAACAGATAGTAATGCGATTATTTGTACAGATGTTGGACAACATCAAATGTGGGCTGCTCAATATTATCATTATCGACGTCCACGTCAATTAATTACTTCAGGTGGAGCTGGAACAATGGGATTTGGTTTAGGTGCTGCAATTGGTGCTAAATATGGAAATCCTGATTTCCCGGTATTCAATATTGCTGGTGATGGATGCTTCAGAATGAATATGAATGAACTTGCTACAGCAAGTCGTTACAATGTGCCTATTATTCAAGTTGTTATCAACAATAAGGTATTAGGAATGGTAAGACAATGGCAAACATTATTCTATGGTAAACGTTATAGTAATACGATTTTAGATGATAAAGTTGATTTCTGTAAAGTTGCTGAAGGATTAGGATGTAAAGCAATTCGTGTTTCTACTAAAGAAGAAGTTGCTCCAGCTATTAAAGAAGCTTTAGATACAAATGGACCTGTTTTAATTGAAGTAATGATTGGTAAAGATGATAAAGTTTTCCCAATGGTTGCTCCAGGCGGTGCTATTTCTAAAGCATTTGATGAATCTGATTTAAAAAATAAATAATTTATGAAAGATCAAATAGAAATATTTGGTCTTTTTTTTGTGTTTAAAATAAAAAATAATTAGAAATAATACAAAATACTATCAAAAAATAAAAGATAATAAAATTAAATGATATCAATGCAAAACAAGAAAGAAAGTGAAAGGGTTTACATTGTGGATGTGTGATAACAATTCTATACTTGAGTTATAAGAAATATTTGTGGGAGGAATAAGAAGAATGAATAGAAAAATAGTTAATACATTACTAGCATCAAGTATGGTTTTTTCAATGGCAACAAGTCAAATGACAATGATTCATGCCGTTAATGAAAATGGAATAGCCATTCAAGATGTAGATTTAGAAACAGTACAAGCAAGCTATGAAAAAGCCATAGCGGAAGTTAAAGTTCCTAAATATGCTAAAGATGGAAGTAAAATAGATCAAGGTGTATCTGAATATTTAAGAGCTAAGTTAGATACAAAAGATTTATCTGCTACAAAAGAAGAATCAAAGAAATTATTAACAGTTGATGTTCAATTAAAAGATGTGAATTTAACATCTGATTATATCAATGGTAAATCACCAGCTGGTATAAGTTATTATAATATGATGAATTTCTTTACAAATGTAAAACAAGTTAAACAATTATTAGATGCTAATCCAGGATATCAAGTAAAAGATAGTAAAGGAAATGTTGTAGATGCAAGTTATGTTGATGAATTATTAGGATTATTACAACAAATCAATGATTTTGATCCAACAACAAACTTACAATATGATTATGATTCTGTTTATAATAGTGATGCCTTTACAAGTGAAACAACTCGTGGAGGAACTGATGTTATTGCAACAAGTAAAGAAGGAAATGTTTCATTTAAATTCCATATCGATTCACATGGATGGTGGGGATATGATTTAGGTGCACATGATTCTATTACTGGTTTAGTGATGGGATATGATGCAGATGAAGCCTATGATAAACAACATAATTTAACAATGGATTATGGAAACTTCTTTGTGATTAAAATGAAAGAAGATAAAAACGGAACATGGTATATGTTAAATGATACTGATTTACAAAATCCAATGATTTATGTAAGTAAAGATGGAAAAGAAGCATTTATGATTGACGTCGATTTCTATGGTGCTAATGTGCTTAACGAAAAAATTAAAGCTGTTATTGGAGATAAATGTGAATCATTAAAAATTTTCTTAACACATAACCATGGTGATCATGTAAACAACTTAGCTGTTATTGGTCAAGATGATGAATTAAGAAATATAACAACAATCGTTTGGCCAGAAAATGAACCACATACAGTATTAAGCCAAAAAGACGGAACTGTAGAATCAATGGGTGGAAAAGATTTAATTTCAGATATTGAATGGAAATCTGTAGAAACAGTTAAAGATATGGAAAAATTCACAGCAGCAGGAGTGGAATTCCAATTCTTAGAAATTACTGATGAACATACACCAGGTGGTGGGCAATTAGCTGATTTAACTCATAAAGTGATCTATAGTGGGGATTCATTAGGAGCACAAGTTCATTTAGGTGGAACTACTATTAGAAGTGGTGCTCAACAATGGTTAGATGGAGCTAAAAAAGCTGCTAAATATATTAAAGAAAATGGTATCAAATATAATATTGGTGCACATACACCTTATTTAAATAATGCGGATTTTGCTTCATGGTTAGCTGCTGGGGTAGAATATGGTATTAATGAAGCTGATGAAGGTTATACACTTATTATTGTTGAAAATGGTAAAGTTATTAATGGAACTGATCGTTATGATGAAATTATGAAAAATGGTTTATCTGATAGAGATGAATTAAATATTTGTTCATTAGGATTTATTAAAGAAAAAACAGATCCTGACACACCTGATCAACCAGAAAATCCAGATGAACCAACAAAACCAAGTGATAAACCAAATCAACCAGAAACTCCAACAAAACCAGGAGATACAAAGAAACCTGATTCAACAAATACAAATATCACAACAACAACAAATAAAACAAAAGATAATGTTAAAACTGGTGATGATACTGAAATATTTGCATTAGTAGGAATGATGGTACTTGCTGGTGGAACAATTTGTATGATTAAAAGAAAAAAACATAATTAGTTTTAAAGGACGTGGCAAATAAAAATGCCACGTTTTTTTATTTTGTGATAGAATATTTTATGAGGTGTTCGTATGTATATTGTGGATAATTTGATTAATTTATATAATGTAAGCGCTAAAAGGACAACAAATAGTATTTTATCACAGTATTTTTTACTAAATGCAAGAAGAATAAATCATAAAAAATTACTAGATGTTGCAAAAGAAACAAATTTATCTAATTCATCAATTACGCGTTTTTGTAAAAGTGCAGGATATGATACTTTTTCTTCTTTATGTGATATGTTAGATCAAGATACTAGAAAAATTGATTACCAGTTTTATCATCTATTAAATGAAAATAAAAATTTTAATATTGAGCATGATATAAAAGTTAAATTGGACCAGTTGGTTCATGATTTAATGAAAGCTTCAAATGTGATTATTTATGGATCACCTAAATATACAGGATATTTTGATACGCTTATTAAATATTTATTTTTTAAAGGGGTATGTGTAGAAAGATGTTTAGGATGGAATATCAAAGAAAAAGAAGAAACTTTTTTAAATAGTAAAAATGATGATGTAATTATTTTGATTGATCCTCGATATAATATACAAATTTTTCTAGAAGAAACACAAACGTCATTAGGAAGTATTACTTCAATCATAAATGCATCTGCTAAGAAGTATTTTTTTTGTGATGGTAATCATGATTTTTCTGGAATAAAAGCAATTGAATTAAAAAAGAAAGAAAATTATGAATATATATTATCGAGTATAGAGTATGCAAATTATGTTTTATACCGATTGATGAAGGAGGAAAATTATGAATACAGTCATATCTAAACTACTTGTTTATATATACAGTGGTTATAATAAAGATGTTTATTATGAAATGAGTGTTTATATTTTGTCTCATTTATCAATAATAGAATTTATGACAGTTAGTGAATTTGCTCAAAATTGTCATACAAGTCTAGCTACAATTAAAAAATTTTGTCAAATTTTAGGATATAAAGATTTTAATGTAATGAAAAAATATTTATTTTCTACAATGGATAATAGAAAAAATCAAATTAGAGAAAGATATCTTTCTTTTAATGAAGAACAGATTTTCAAAGAAATTGAATGTATTAGTCAAACAAAAATAGATAAAAAACAATGGATGGCTTCTATTGAACAAATAGTAGATGATATGCATAAAGCGGAAATGATAGGAATTATAGGTGCTAATTATCCATTATTTTTAGCTTTTAATTTTATAGAGGATATGTTAGTTTTTGATAAAAAATGTTTTATTCAAAATGTGGATCGTCAAATAGGAAAATATTTTGAAAACTGTCATACTTATGGATTATTGATTACGATAACAGGAAGATATTTTATGTTAAATCAAGCTAAGTCTCAAATTATGCAAGACGCACATGCTCAATTTGGAATTATTTCACAAAATATTTCTACAAAAGATAAAATTAAAAATGTGAATAGTTTTATTCAATTACCAGGAAATGATGATAGTGAATCATTGAATCTTATTATTTTAAATATTTTAATTCTTATTAAATTTATATATTATCGAAAATATGTGATCAAATAGAAATATTTGGTCTTTTTTTATGAAATACTTGACCTTCTAGCTACTCTAACGTGTATGTTTTGGTTAGAAAGAAGGAAAATAAAATGAAAAAGAGTGTGAAATTAGTCATGATCATTGTTTTATTGATGGCAGGTGGGTGTGCGACCCAAAAGAAAGAAGAAAACACAAGAATCATCGATACAAGTATGTTTCTTTACAAAGTATCTGATCAAAAAGGAGGATACTCATATTTATTTGGAACATTTCATCCAGGAAGGTATCCTATTAAAAGTTTGGATAAGGTAACAGAAAAGGCATTAGATGAAAGTGATTCAATTTATTTGGAATGTGATATGAAACCATCGCCAAAAGAAACAGAAGAAATCACTAAATACAATACGTACAATTCAATTCGTGATTTAGGTCTAGAAGATAAATATGAAAATCTAATGAAACAATACAAAAGTTTGAAAGGGAAACCTGGTTATGCACTCTATAATGTATTTGTTATAAGTTCACTTGTAATTAGTGACCCTGAAGTATTGAATAAGGCAAATATAAGTAAGTTTAGTGCAATTGATAAATATATTTATGAGTATGCTCAAAAGAAAAAGAATTTTAAAGAAGTTGAAGGCATTGAATTTCAAATGAAGCTATTAACTGAATTATCAGGGGATTACTCAGAGACGATATTAGATAATTTAGCAAATAAAGAAATGGTAATAAAAAATGCTAAAGAAGATTTAGATGCTTATTATAGTGGTAATACACAATATTATGAAGATGAACAAAATTTATTGTTAAATCAGTTAGAACAATTAAATGATAGTGATAAAGAAAAGTATGAAAAGTATTGGAATATACTTGCATATAATAGAAACATTCATATGAAAGATACTTTAGCCGATAGTATTCATAATAATAAACATGATTTTATAGGTGTAGGATGTAAACATCTCTATGGTAAAAAAGGAATTATCCAATTATTAAAAGATGATGGCTATTTAGTTGAATGTATGAAATAATGAAGGTAGGTGAAAGTTATGCAAATAAAAGAAGTTCAAGAAAAACTAAAGATTAGTTCTTATACACTAAGATATTATGAAAAGATGGGACTCATTCAACCTTATCGTGATGAAAATGGTTATCGAAATTATAATGAAGAAGATATTCATAAAATAGAAAGAATCATGTTTTTAAGAGATATCAATGTACCAATAGAAGATATCAAAGATATTTTAGATAATAAAGTCACATTTCAAGATGTCTTAGAAAATCATATTGAAAAAGTGAATATCGAGATAGAATCATTACAATATATAAAAAATATGTGTGAAGATTTAAAAGAAAAAAATATACCTCTATTAGATCAAGTAATTGAAGATAATCAAATAGGAGATAAAAAAGTTAAGAAAAGAGATTTAAAGAAAGTATTTGATTATTTTAAGAAAGATCAAACAGTAATCATTGGAACAAGAGTAACCATTCGAGATATAGTTTCATCAATTCCTATTGCAATTTTTTTGTCGGTAATTATAGGTTTTCTTGTAGTTGTTGGAATACCTAATATGATTGTCTCTGTTAATAAACAATTTTCAAATACTTCAAATGATTTATACATACCTATTTTTAAGCCATCGGGATTTACATTGGCTATTGGGATTATTTTAGGTTTTATTTTATTAGAAATAATAATAATACTTTGTAACGCAAAACAAAATTATATTAAATTTGTAGATAATCATATTTCAATTTGTAGTTATCATTATCAAAAGCGTGTTTCTATTTTAAAAAGTATGATTTTAAAAAAAGAAAGTAAACATAATATAAAATATACTTGGGATGAATTAGATAAAGTCGAAATTAAATTATATTTTGAAAATAAGAGTACAGGAAGAAGTGGAATCAAAACATTCTATGTTCCTGAATTTAGTTTTTATTTTAAAGATGGTTTTAAATATAGTGTAGATGCAGGGGTATCAATGGAAGAGTCTCCTAAGATTGCTTATCGAATACTAAGGAACAAAAATATTGATATTCAAGCAAGTGATGAAGTGATTGACTTCTTTGAACAAGATGAATTAAAATTGTATGATTTTTTTGAAAATATCTATCATAAAAATGGTAAAAACAGATAGTTAAAAAAGTAGGTGAAAATTATGCAAATAAAAGAGGTTCAAGAAAAACTAAAAATCAGTTCTTATACACTAAGATATTATGAAAAGATGGGACTCATTCAACCTTATCGTGATGAAAATGGTTATCGAAATTACAGTGAAGAAGATATTCACAAAATAGAAAGAATTATGTTTTTAAGAGATATCAATGTACCTATAGAAGATATTAAAGATATCTTAAATAATAAAGTTACATTTCAAGATGTCTTAGAAAATCATATTGAAAAAGTAAATACCGAAATAGAATCATTACAATATATAAAAAACATGTGTGAAGATTTAAAAGAAAAGAATATTCCTTTATTAGATCAAGTAATTGAAGATAATCAAATAGGGAATGAAAAAGTTAAGAAAAAAGACTTAAAGAAAGTATTTGATTATTTTAAGAAAGATCAAACAGTAGTTATTGGTTATAAGTCGATACCAAGAAGTCTGTTAGGCATTAGTGTTTTATCTTTATTTATATCTGGAATTTTTGGAATTTTAATTGGTTTAGCATTTCCTAATATGATTTCTTATGTGAACGAACAAACACGAAGTTCAGTACAACATTTTCAAATACCTTTTTATAAAGCATCAGGGAAACTCATTATTTTTTCTATGTGTATTTCATTTATTATTCTTTTGATTATATTTGTTATTTGTGAAACTAAATTAGAATATGTTGAATTAACAGATAATAAGATTTCAATTTGTAGTTATCACTATCAAAGTAGAAAATCTATTTTAAAAAGCTTGATAACTAAAAAAGAAAATAATGAAAATAAGGAATATAGTTGGCAGGATTTAAGAAGAGTAAAGATAGGTCTCTATTTTGAAAAAGGTGGCGCATGGCATCAAGGATTACATACACTTTATGTGATGCAATTTAGTTTTATCTTTCAAGATGGATTTGAATTTATCATTGATATGGGAAAATCAGTTGAGGAAAATCCTAAAATGGCTTATCAAATATTAAGAAATAAGAATATTGATATTCAAGCAAGTGATGAAGTAATTGATTTTTTTGAACAAAATGAATTAAAGTTGTATGATTTTTTTGAAAATATTTATCATAAAAATGGAAAGAATAGATAAGAGGATTAGATGTGAATTTAATCCTTTTTCTTTGTTAATAAATTAACTTTGTTTTTTTATAATCGCCTGTTGTAAATTGTTTCTAAAAGAGTACAATGTAGTGGAATTTAGGGAGAAAGATCATGAAAAAGATAAAAAAAAGAGATTTAATTAGCTTTGCCTGTGTATTTTGTTCTTCATTGATTATGGCTGCTACAACTAAAACATTTGTAAGACCAGCGCACTTATTGTCAGGTGGGTTTATGGGTATTGCCTTACTTGTAGATATGATTGCTGATTTATTTGGAAAATCAATTCCAACAGCATTCACTTTAGTTGTTTTAAATGTACCTGTTGCGCTTATTTGTGCCAAGAAAATATCAAAACGATTTGTATTCTTTTCATTATTACAAGTCTTTTTAACATCATTTTTATTACAAATTATTCCAAATTATCCATTATTTGATGAACAAGTTTTAAATGTTGTATTTGGTGGATATATTTGGGGAATGAGTATTGTACTTGCTTTAAAAGCGGGTGCTTCTTCAGGTGGTACAGATTTTATTGCTTTGTATTTTGCTAATAAAAATGGACGAGAAATCTGGATGCAAGTTTTTGCCTTTAATGCTATGATTTTATGTGTTTTTGGAGTTATTTTTGGATTTGATAAAGCAGGGTATTCTATTTTGTTCCAATTTATCTCAACAAAAACAATTTCTACTTTCCATACACGATATAAACGTGTTATGTTACACATCTATACTGTAAAAAAAGACGAAGTGGTGGATACTTATTTAGAAAAATTTCATCATGGGATTACTGCTTTAGATGGTTATGGAGGATATTCACATCATCCTGTAAGCTATTTAACAGCAATTGTTTCAAGTTATGAAGTCGGAGATGTTTTAGAAGCTTTAAAGGAAACTGATCCAAAGATTATTGTTTCTGTAACTAAAGTTGAAAACTTTATAGGACGTTTTTATAATAAACCATTGGATTAACGAGTATACACCCGTTAATTTTTTTTATGTCTTTTGATGCAAAATAGAATAGAATCCACCTTCAATACTGTAAGCATCATAATCTTGTTGACATAAATCATCTGCTAGTTTTTTTGATTTAGCTCCGCTATAACAGATAAGAATAAGTGGTTCTTTTTTAGAAAAATGATACTGATTGAGATTGAACTTTTCATAGGGAATATTTGTGAATTTTGTTAGATGAATTTTCTTATACTCATAGGGATCTCTTAAATCGACAAATTGATAATCATTCTCTAACATAGATGGGATTTTTTGGATAGGGATTACATTCGTATTTTTCATATTTTTCACCTCATAATATAATATGAAATTAATTGAAAACAATGATTATAGATGATATAATTCAGCCATGGAGGAATTATAAAAATGGATAAGAAAACAATTAGAGATATTGAAGTCGCTGGAAAAACTGTTTTAGTTCGTGTTGACTTCAACGTACCAAGAAGTAAAGAAACAGGAGAAATCACTAATGATAATCGTATTGTTGCTGCATTACCAACAATCAAATATTTATTAGAACAATCTCCAAAAGCTATCGTTTTATTCTCTCACTTAGGTAAAGTGAAAACTGAAGAAGACAAAGCTAAAAACAATTTAGCTGTTGTTGCTCCTAGATTAGCTGAATTATTAGGTAGAGATGTAAAATTCGTAGATTGCACTCGTGGTGCTGAATTGGAAGAAGCTGTTAAAAACGCTGAAAATGGACAAGTTATCTTAGTTCAAAACACTCGTTATGAAGCTGGAGAAAGTAAAAATGATCCTGAATTAGGAAAATACTGGGCTTCATTAGGTGATGTATTTGTTGAAGATGCATTCGGTTCAGTTCATAGAGCTCATGCTTCTACAGCTGGAATCCCTGCTCATTTACCATCAGCAGCTGGTTTCTTAGTAGAAAAAGAAATCAACTACATTGGAAAAGCTGTAAGTAATCCAGAAAGACCAATGGTTGCTATCTTAGGTGGAGCTAAAGTTTCTGATAAAATCTTAGTTATCGAAAACTTATTAAAAATTGCTGACAAAGTTATCGTTGGTGGAGGTATGTGCTATACTTTCGCTAAAGCTCAAGGTCATTCAATCGGTAACTCTTTAGTTGAAGATGATAGAATTGACGTAGCTAAAGATATCTTAGCTAAAGCTGGAGATAAATTAATCTTACCAGTTGATTCTGTAATCAATACTGCATTTGCTGCAGAAGGTGATATTAAAGTTTGTGGTGAAGATGTACCTGATGGATACATGGGATTAGACATCGGACCTAAATCTGTAGAAAACATCAAAGCTGCTTTAGCTGGTGCTAAAACAGTTGTATGGAATGGACCTATGGGTGTATTCGAAATGGAACCATTCGCTAAAGGAACAATCGCTGTATGTGAAGCTTTAGCTGGTTTAGAAGGTGCTAACACTATCATTGGTGGTGGAGATAGCGCTGCTGCAGTAATGCAACTTGGATATGCTGATAAAGTTTCTCACATCTCAACTGGTGGTGGAGCTTCATTAGAATATATGGAAGGTAAAGTTCTTCCAGGTATCGCTGCAATTGATGATAAATAATAAGGAAGGTATTTGTAATCATGAGAAAACCAATTATCGTAGGAAACTGGAAAATGAATAAAACAATCGCTGCTACAAAAGCATTTGTAGAAGCTGTTGATCCAGAAGTAACTGATAAAGCTGACTGGGGAATTGCTACTCCATACTTAGCTTTACAAACTGCAAAAGCAGGAGCTAAAAACTTAATCGTAGCTGCTGAAAACGTACACTTCAAAGATAGCGGAGCTTATACTGGTGAAGTATCTGTTGAAATGTTAAAAGAAATCGGAGTTGAATGGGTTATCTTAGGTCACTCTGAAAGAAGACAATATTTTGGGGAAACTGATGAAACAGTTAACGCTAAAATGCTTCAAGTTCTTAAAAATGATATGACTCCAATCGTATGTGTTGGTGAAACATTAGAACAATATGAAGCTGGAACTACTAAAGATGTTGTTAAAACTCAAGTAGTTGCTGCTTACAAAGATGTTTGTCCTAAATGTGCTGCTAGAAGCGTTATCGCTTACGAACCAGTATGGGCTATCGGAACTGGAAAAACTGCTACAAACGAAATCGCTCAAGATGTTTGTGGATACATCCGTTCAGTAGTTGCTGAATTATACGGACAAGAAGTTGCTGATCAAGTAAGAATTCAATATGGTGGATCTGTTAAACCTGAAGGTTTAAAAGCATTATTAGAACAACCTGATATTGATGGTGCTTTAGTTGGTGGAGCTTCATTAGTTGAAGATTCATACAAAGCAATGATTGCTGCTTTAGACTAATTGTTGTTTAAACTCTAGGAAAATTCCTAGAGTTTTTCTTTTTTTTAAATTTATTTGATAAAATGCAAAAAAATATAAAAAAGTATTGCATTTATCAAGAGATAATGGTAAATTAGTTGTCGACGCAATAGGTTAATTGCGCATTCATTGTTGTGTGGAAGGGTAACACCCATTTGACCACAACACGGACAAATTTTTACAAGGAGGAAATGTCGCGTGAGTAAGAAAGTTGTTAGAGTTATGAAAATTCAATTCAAAGCAGGGCAAGCTAAACCTGGTCCAGCATTAGCAGGTGCAGGTATCCAAATGCCTAAATTCTGTACTGCTTTCAATGATCAAACTAAAGATCGTATGGGAGAAACAGTACCAGTTGTCTTAACAGTATATGAAGACAAAGATTTCAGCTTTGTATTAAAAACTGCTCCAGCTTCAGAAATGATTAAAAAAGCTTTAGGAGTACAAAAAGGTTCTAGTAATGCAGGAACAACTACTGTAGGAACATTATCAGCTGACAAATTAAAAGAAATCGCTGAATACAAAATGCCTGACTTAAATGCTTATGATTTAGATGCTGCAATGAAAATCGTTGCTGGTACAGCTAAAAACATGGGTGTTAAAGTTGAAGGAATCGATGCGTAAGCATCACGTGGAAGGATAATCCGTTATAACCACTAAGGAGGAAATTAAATGGCAAAGAAAAGTAAAAGATATACAGAAGCAGCTGCATTAATTGAAAATGGAAGACTTTATTCAGCTGAAGAAGCTATTGAATTAGTTAAAAAAACAAGTAATGTAAAATTCGATGCAAGTGTCGATGTTGCTTTCAATTTAGGATTAGATGTTAGACAAGCAGATCAACAATTACGTGGAGCTGTTGTATTACCACACGGAACTGGTAAAACTAAAAAAGTTTTAGTTGTAGCTGAAGGAGAAAAAGCTCAAGAAGCTAAAGATGCTGGTGCAGATATCGTTGCTGGTAAAGAAATTTTAGAAGACATCAAAAAAGGATGGTTAGATTTCGAAGTTATGATCGCTACTCCTAACATGATGGCTGAATTAGGTAAATTAGGTCGTATCTTAGGACCTAAAGGTTTAATGCCTAACCCAAAAACTGGAACAGTAACTATGGATGTTGCTAAAGCAGTTCAAGAAACAAAAGCTGGTAAAGTAACTTACCGTACTGATAAAGAAGGTAATGTTCATTTACCAATCGGTAGAGTATCATTTGATGATGCTAAATTAGTTGAAAACTTCAACACAATTTATGATTTAATCGTAAGATTAAAACCAACATCAGCTAAAGGTACTTATATTAAAAATATTGCAGTTTCATCAACTATGGGACCTGCAATCAAAGTTCAAACTACTAAATAGTTTGTAAAAAATGTCGCAATCAATATACCGTAGACAGTAACTGGGAAACCTTAATTTGTTACCGAGGTGTTGAGTTTATGAAGAACTTGAACTCCTATCTACGTATGGGAGTTTTAAATATAGCGCGTATATTGTTGCATATATAAAAATTTATAGGAGGTGTAGCAATGTCAGTAGAAGCAATCAATGCGAAAAAAGTCGTTGTTGAAGAAATCACTGGTAAATTTAATGATTCACAATCTGCTGTAGTAGTAGAATATCGTGGATTATCAGTAGCAGAAGTCACTGAATTACGTAAAGCATTACGTGAAGAAGATGTTGAATTCAAAGTTTACAAAAACAAATTAGTTCAAAGAGCTACTGAAAGCGCTGGATATGCTGAAATCAATGATAAATTAGTAGGTCCAAACGCTATTGCATTCGGTCATAGTGATGCCGTTGCACCTGCAAGAGTTTTAGCTAACTTTGCTAAAGATCATGAAGCTTTAGTAATCAAAGCTGGAATTGTTGAAGGAAAAGTATTAGAAGTAGAAGAAATTAATGAAATTGCTAAATTACCTGGACGTGAAGGAATGTACTCAATGTTACTTGGTATGTTACAAGCACCAGTTAGCAAATTCGCTAGAGTTGTAAAAGCTGTAGCAGATGCAAGAGAAGAAAATGGTGGAGAAGCACCAGTTGAAGCACCTGCTGAAGAAAAAGTAGAAGAAGCTGCTGAATAAGCAGAATTAATGAAAAGGAGAATATAAACATGGCAAAATTAACACATGAAGATATCTTAGCTTACTTAGAAGAAGCTACTATTTTAGAATTAAATGACTTAGTAAAAGCAATCGAAGAAAAATTTGATGTAACTGCTGCTGCACCAGTTGCTGTAGCTGCTGCTGCTGATGCTGGAGCTGCTGCTGAACCTACAGAAGTTAACGTAACATTAACTGAAGTTGGTGGAACTAAAGTTGCTGTAATCAAAGCTGTAAGAGAAATCACTGGATTAGGATTAGTTGATGCTAAAGGATTAGTTGACAAAGCACCTTCAGTAATCAAAGAAAAAGTATCTGCTGATGAAGCTAAAGAAATCAAAGAAAAATTAGAAGCTGCTGGAGCTACAGTAGAAGTTAAATAATTATAACTTTGATTTAAAAGAAGGATCTTACGATTCTTCTTTTTTTATTGGTTAAAATTCTATTTATTTGTATAATAAAGAAAAAGGAAATAGAGGAAATACAAATGAAACATTATTTTACAGATAATACTGATTTAAAAAGTGAACAATCACAATTTATTTTTAGATTTCATAAATATGATCTTTTATTTACAAGTGATAATGGTGTTTTTTCTAAAAGCATGATAGATTATGGATCACGTGTTTTATTAGACAATATCGAAATTACAAATGAAAAAACACTTCTTGATGTAGGATGTGGCTATGGAACTTTCGGAATATGTCTTAATAAAGTTTATTCACATTTAAATGTGGATATGGTCGATGTCAATGATCGTGCACTTGAACTTGCCAAATTAAATGCTAAAAATAATAATATTCATGCAAATATTTATAAAAGCTTTATTTATGAAAATGTTCAAGGAAGTTATGATGTGATCGTAACAAATCCACCAGTAAGAGCGGGTAAAGAAGTTGTAACTACAATTTTACAAGAATCAATTGAACATCTTAATGAAAATGGAAGTTTATGGGTTATTTTACAAAAGAAACAAGGCGCTCCTTCGGCTAAAAAGAAAATGGAAGAAGTTTTTGGGAATTGTGAAATTGTTAAAAGAGATAAGGGATATTACTTGTTACATAGTGTAAAAAGATAATATTTCTTTTTTTTATTTTTTAGCTAAAGTGAAAAGTTAAATTCCACTTTAAAAAAATGAAAAATAGAAGTAGAATT
>NZ_JABWDK010000034.1:0-19255 GCF_013361255.1 Faecalibacillus sp. H12
CATTGTGCGAAAATAGCTCGTTGCCAGTTCCTTCTTTTTTTTTATGTTTTTACATACTATTAATAATAAGTTCAAATTTGAATGCTATTATTTTATTGTTTTTTGTGGCTAGCTAATAGGGTAAAATTCTTGATTATATAGTTTCAAAAATAAAAATATGTTATAATAGATTGGGTGATGTTTTATATGAAAATTAAATTATATTTTGGAATGGAAAAGGCTATTAAGAAGTCTGGAATAGGTCGTGCGTTTTACCACCAAAAGAAAGCTTTAACATTAAATAATATTGAATTTACGACTGATAAAAATGATTTGGATTATGATATTTTACATATTAATACAATCTATCCTGATAGTATTTCAATGATTAAACAGGCAAGAGAAAATAATAAGGAGATCATTTATCATGCACATAGTACAGAAGAAGATTTTAAAAATTCTTTTATGTTTTCTAATACCTTTGCTGGTCTTTATAAAAAATGGCTTGTGTATCTTTATAATTCAGCTGATGTTATTATTACACCAACGCCATATTCTAAAAACTTATTAGAGTCATATGATTTAAATAAGGAAATATATGCGATTTCTAATGGTGTAGATGTTGCACAGTTTAATCCAACATCTAAACAAATTAATGAGTTTACGCAACAGTTTCATATTTCTGAAGAGAATAAACTTGTTATATCTGTAGGATGGCTTTTTGAAAGAAAAGGATTTGATACTTTTGTAGAAGTTGCAAGAGAAATGCCTCATGTAAAATTTATGTGGTTTGGAGATGTTAGATTATCCAATCCAACATCTAAGATAAAAAAATTACTCAAAGAATTACCAAAAAATTTAATATTACCAGGATATGTTAGTGGAGATATTATTAAAGGTGCTTATGGTAGAGCAGATGTTTTTTTCTTTCCATCACGTGAAGAAACAGAAGGAATTGTTGTTTTAGAAGCTTTAGCTTGCAAAACACAAATATTATTAAGGGATATTCCTGCTTTTGATCCATGGATGCAAGACCAAGTTAATTGTTATAAGGGGAAAACAAATCAAGACTTTATTGATTATATTAATAAAATTATTAATCACGAATTACCTTCGACAGTAGAAGAAGGTTATAAAGTTGCTAAAGAAAGAGATTTATTACTAATAGGAAAACAATTAAAAGAGGTATATGAAAAAGTTGAATCTCTTTAGAGGATAATATTATGGATAAAAAAAATATAAAAAAATACATACTAAATGTAGCTGTTATTCTAATAGTTGGTGGATTATCAATTTATTTTTCAATTGGTAATCAATTAGAAGGAACGATTAAATCGTTAAAACATTGTCATTTAGGGTGGCTATTGGTTGTTGCTATTTTAATGTGTATTTTTTATTTAATCAATGCAATGAATTTGACACTTTTTGCTAAAGTATATAAAAAAGATTATACCTTAAAACAAGGAATCGTAAATGCAATGGCCGGTATTTTCTTTAATGGAATCACGCCAATGGCCTCTGGTGGACAATTTTATCAAGTATATGCTTTTAATAAACAAGGAATCAAAGCAACTTATTCGTCTAGTATTTTATTAATGATTTTTATTGTCTATCAAAGTGTATTGGTTGCGTATACATCTATCATTATGCTTTTAAAATTTGTTTATTTTAGTAAATTGTATTCTGGTTTTTTTTCACTAGTATTTATTGGATTTATTATTAATTTAGTGGTTATTTCTACTTTATTTTTAGGAGCTAAGTCTGAAAAACTTCAAAATTTTTTAAGTAATAATGTTGTTAAAATATTAGCAAAATTACATATAGTGAAAAGCTATGAAGAGGTAAGTTCTCAAATTGAAAGAAAATTAGAAAACTTTAGAATCGAACTTAATTTATTACAAAAAAACAAACCAATATTACTTAAATCAATAGGATTAAATGTATTAAAATTGACAATTCTTTATAGTATTCCATTTTTTTGTTCTCTTGCAATGAATGTTCC
Organism: Faecalibacillus sp. H12; assembly: GCF_013361255.1. NCBI lineage: Bacteria > Bacillati > Bacillota > Erysipelotrichia > Erysipelotrichales > Coprobacillaceae > Faecalibacillus > Faecalibacillus sp. H12. Next base: position 1,982 of record NZ_JABWDK010000034.1, read on the forward strand.
TCTTTCTTGGAGACATTTCTTTGATTTAATTGGAATTACTGCTTTTGTTTATTTGATTTCAGATTTTGTACCATTACCAGGAGCAAGTGGGGGTAGTGAAGGTTCGTTTTATATTTTACTTCGTTACTTTTTAAAAGGAGCGACATCAGCAACTTTACTTGTTTGGAGATTTGCTACTTATTATGCTGGTCTTATTCTTGGAGGTCTTACAATGTCATTTAGTAGAGAACTTAATTTTGCAACAAAAAATGATAAAAAAGAAATTACAGAAAATGATCAAATAATCGTTATAGAAGATATAGAAGAAATTGAATTTGATGATTTTAAAAAATAGGAGGTCTTTATGAAAATAGCACTTTTTTCAGATACATACATACCTGATATTAATGGTGTTGCTACATCAACAAATATTTTACGAAATAAACTTGTAGATTTAGGACATGACGTTTTAGTTGTAACAAGTGAACTTCCAAGTGATACAACTTATGATGAAAGCCTAGATGATCAAGTTTTAAGAGTGCCAGGATTAGAAATACAAGCTCTTTATGGCTACAGGGCATGTAATATTTTTTCTTTTAAGGGTATGAAAGAAATTAAAAGATTTAATCCAGAGGTCATTCATGTTCAAACAGAATTTGGTATTGGTATTTTTGGAAGAATTGCTGCAGAATATTTAGATATTCCTGTTGTTTATACGTATCATACTATGTGGACAGATTATTCACATTATATTAATCCAATCAATTCTGAAACAGTAGATACTGTAGTCAAAAAAGTAATTACAAAAATTAGTAAATTTTATGGAAATAGTTGCCAAGGATTAATTGTTCCTTCAAATAAAACAAAAGATGCTTTAATCCATTATGGTTTAAAACAAAAAAATATTTATACGATTCCTACGGGATTAGAACTTGAACGTTTTTCAGTTAATAATAAAAACAACGAATTATGTCAAAGTTTAATAGAAAAATATCATTTACAAAATCATTTTGTTCTTACATTTTTGGGAAGAATTGCTCCTGAAAAAAGCATTACGGTTATCATAGATGCTTTAAAAAAAGTTGTCGCTATTAATGATAATATTCGTTTTTTAATTGTTGGGGGTGGACCACAATTAGAAGAGTTAAAAGAATATGTAAAAAATGATCATATTGAACCATATGTTATTTTTACAGGGCCTCAAAGTGGTGAAATGGTTCCAGCTCATTACCATATTTCTAATATGTTTATTTCAGCATCTTTATCTGAAACACAGGGATTGACTTATATTGAAGCAATGGCGTCTTCTATTTCTGTTATTGCTCGTTATGATGATCAACTTGTAGATGTTATTGATGATGGAAAAAATGGTTTTTTCTTTAAAAATGAAGATGAATTACCAAAACTTATATTAAATGCTATGGAAATGGATTTAGACGTTTTAAAAGAAAATGCATTAAAAAAAGCAAATGAGTATAGTGGAGAAACATTTGCTAAGAAAGTATTAGAAGTTTATAAGCAAGCCATTCTTATTAAAGAATATACTTATACAGTTGTTTCGATATTTCCCATAAAGAATAATAAAAATGAGGTTTCATTTACTTATGATGAAAATGAAAGTGCTGTAACATTAGAATTATCAGATAAAGTAATAGATCAATATGAACTGTATCGAGGGAAAACAATTGATAGAAATCAGTTTAATACACTTAAAGATTACGAACAAATCAGTAGGGCATATAACAAAGCCTTGAAGTATTTATCTATTAAAGATTATACTGAACAACAAATGAGAAAGAAATTAATGGATTCTGGAGATTATGATGATGCTCAACTTGATACTACTATTCAACTTTTATCAGAAAAAAATTTAATTAATGATAAAATGTACGCAATGAATTATTTTAAAAGATGTACACGTTTGGGAATAGGACATAACAAAGCAATTTATAATTTAAGAAATTATGGTGTTGATACTGAGATAATAGATACATGTTTAGAAGAACTTGATGATGATGAAGAATATCAAGCAGCGATGCTTTTAATCAATAATTATTACCAAAGAAACAGCACGATTTCTTATCGTAACATTCAAAGAAAAATTAAAGAAAAATTATTTTTAAAGGGATTTACGAATGATGTTATTGATAAAGCAATGGCAGAGTATGATTTTGAATATGATTTAGAGAAAGAAAAAATAGCTTTGGAAAAAGACTATTTAAAAGCATCTCATCGCTATGAAAAAAAATTAGAAGGAAAAGATTTAAGAAACAAAATAATTGATACATTGTTAAAAAAAGGATATAATTACGAAGATATTAAGAATATTCTAGAAGTTAAGGAGAATAATGATGAATAAAATAGCAAGTTTAAAACCTGGTGATGATGGTGTTTTAATTGAGGCATTAATTAATCATGTTGTATCAGGAAAAACCAATGGAGCACATCGCTCAACGTATTTATCTATGACATTACAAGATGATACAGGATCTATTGATGCTAAGTTATGGAATGCTAGTGAAGAACAAGTACAAACTTTAGTAAAAGGTTCAGTTGTTCAAATAAAAGGTGATGTTATAAAATATAATGAAGATAGACAAATGAAGATTGTAAAGATTCATTTAGCGTCACAAGATGATAAAGAACGTATTAAATTTTTAAAACAAGCACCATTGGATAGTCAATTTATGATCAATGAAATTAAAAAGTTTATTGATCAAATAGATAATTTAAAATTACATCAATTAGTAAAAACATTATTTGAAGAAAATATTGAAAAATTATCTTATTATCCAGCAGCTAGCAAAAATCATCATGAATATGTTTCAGGATTGGCTTATCATACGTATGGAATGTTAAAAGTTGCAGAATCATTTTGCACTTTATATCCAACGCTTAATAAAGATCTATTATATTCTGGAATCACATTACATGATTTAGGAAAAACAATTGAATTAAGTGGTCCTGTTGTTCCAGAATATACGTTAGAAGGAAAATTATTAGGTCATATTTCTATTTCAAATGCGATGATTAAAGAAACTGCTGATAAACTTCATATTGAAGGAGAAGAAGTAACTTTATTACAACATATGATTTTAGCACATCATGGAAAAAATGAATATGGTTCACCTGTTCTTCCGCAAATCAAAGAAGCAGAAATTTTATATTTAATTGATAATATAGATGCTCGTATGGCGATGATGGATAAAGCTTTAGAAACCGTTGAATATGGAAAATTTACAAAACGTGTATTCTCATTAGAAAATAGAGCGTTATATAAACCAAAGATGTATGAAAAGTAGCAAATGCTACTTTTTATATTTTTTCAAAATTTGAAAAAAGAAATTTGTATTTTTATAGAAAAAAAATTAAAAAAGAATATAATTATATCAGTAATTTATTATTAAAAAGTGAGGTAGTATAATATGTATAAGATTTTATTATGTTGTGTATCAGGGGTTACAACAAACAAATTAGTAAATGCAGTGAAAGAATCTGCTAAACAAAAAGATATTAAAGTAATGTGTTGGGCAGTTGGATCTAAATCTGTAGGTTTATCATGGGCAGATGCTGATTGTGTTTTATTAGCGCCACAATCTGCTTCAGAATTATCTAAAATTGAAGAAATGGTTCATGGGGTTATTCCATGCGCTTTAATTAATGATGGTGATTTTGCAAGTATGAACGGAGATGCTGTTTTAAATCAAGCATTAGATTTAATTAAAAAATAAACATCCTAAGCGATGTTTTTTTTTGCTATAATAAAATTCAGGAGGAATCAAAATGGCTGAAATTATGATCAAGGCAGCAGGTTTTGTTTTTGTAATTATAATAGCGTTTATTTTAAAACAAGTGCATGTTTTAGAAAAAAGAGATGGTTTAACAATTGCAACAATTATTATGAATGTAACATTACCTTGTGCTTTACTTACAAATGCAAGTGGCGTAACAATTGATCAATCAATGCTCATTTTATTATTAATAGGATTAGCATCAAATATTATCATGCTTTTCATTTCTTTTATACTTTCAAGAAAAGAGGAAAACATTTTAAAAGGATATTATATGATCAATTGTTCTGGATATAATATAGGAAACTTTGTTATGCCGTTTGTACAAAGCTTTTTCCCAGGCATGGGAGTTGCCTATTTATGCATGTTTGATGTAGGAAATTCAATTATGTGTTTAGGAGGAAGTTATGCATTAGCAGGAAGTGTAGCAAGCAGTAATCAAAAATTGACTCCTAAAACAGTAATCAAAAAATTATTTTCATCAATTCCATTTGATGTATATCTTTTAATTTTTGTTTTAGCACTTTTTAAAATTTCAATACCTCAACCAATTTTATCAGTGGCTTCTTTTATAGGAGCAGGAAATGGATTTTTAGCGATGTTTATGATTGGACTTTTATTAGAAGTTAAAATAAATCCTTCGGAAATGAAAATAGTTTTAAAAACACTTTTGATTCGTGTGCTTTTTGGTGCTATCTTAATGAGTATTGTTTATTTTATTGTTCCAATTCCAATGCTTGCTAAAAAAATTGTTGTTTTAGCAATGGCTGCGCCTATTACAACTGTTTCAGCTGTTTTTTCAAAAAATATTGGTTATCATCGTGATGCACCAGCTATTTCGAGCTCACTTTCAATTATTATCAGTATTGCCGTTTTAGTCGTTTTAATTATCATGTTTGCGTAGGTGAGTGTATGGAGTATGATTTAAAAGTTTTAAAAATAAATAAAAATAAAATAGAACAGTTAAATGAATTATCTATTTATACTGTAAAAGATTTAGTACAACATTATCCTTATCGCTTTGAAGAAATGTTAGAAACACCATTACATGATGAATCGAAGGTCATTATTGAAGCACAGCTTATTGATGAACCTAAAATCTTTTATAAAGGAAGATTTTCAAGATTGACTTTTCATGTTAATTACCATGAAGAGCCATTAACAATTACGATTTTTAATCGTCATTTTTTGAAAAAAAATATGCAAGTAGGAATGATGCTTACTATTACTGGTAAATACAGTGCTTCTAAAAAAGCAATTACAGCTAGTGACTTAAAACTAAAGAGCTTAAAAGAAATTTCTGGAATAACACCAGTATATTCTTTAAAAGAAGGACTCACTCAAAAAAGTTTTCAGGGTTATGTCAATAAAGCACTTAATTTTTATAAAGGACATATTGCTAATACTATTCCTTTATATTTATGTCAAAAATATCATTTGATAGATAAAGAAGATGCTTTGTTTAAAATACATCAACCGCAAACACGCAGTGATGTTATTAGTGCACTTAGATACTTAAAATATGAAGAATTTTTTAAATTTCAAATGACAATGCAATATATAAAACAAAATCGCACACAAAATATAGGTATCTCAAAATTAATAGACAAAGAAAAAGTGACTCATTTTATTGAAAAGCTCCCTTTTCAATTAACAGATGACCAACAAAAAGTCGTTGATGATATATTAATAGATTTAACAAGTCAAAAATTAATGTATCGCTTTGTTCAAGGTGATGTTGGTAGTGGAAAGACAGTTGTTGCAGCAATTAGTTTATATGCTAATTATTTAGCAGGTTATCAAGGAGCTATGATGGCACCAACAGAAATACTAGCGCTTCAGCATTATCAGTCTTTAAAAAAAATGTTTAAAAAATATAAAATAAATATCGCATTACTTACAGGTCATCTTTCACAAAAAGAAAAAAATGAAATCTATCAGCAATTAGAAAATGGACAAATTGATATTATTATTGGAACACATGCTTTATTTCAAGAAAAAGTACAATATAATCAATTAGGTCTGGTTATTACTGATGAACAGCATCGCTTTGGTGTTGAACAAAGAAAAGCGTTAAAAGACAAAGGAAATAAAGTTGACTTTTTAGTAATGACAGCAACACCGATTCCTAGAACACTTGCTATTTCTTTATATGGAGATATGGATGTTTCAACGATTAAAACACTTCCTAACGGGAGAAAAAAAGTTATTACAAAGTTTATTAAAGGAACATCAATGAAGCCTATATTAAAAGATTTGAAAGATTATCTTTTAAAGGGAGGACAATGCTATGTTGTCTGTCCTCTTGTAAATGAAAGTGAAGCAATCACTGGAAGAAATGCAAGTGATATTTCAAAAGCAATGGCACAATATTTCAAAGGACAATACGAAGTTGGATTAGTTCATGGACAAATGAGTGATGAAGAAAAAAATAAAATCATGAATGCATTTAAAGAAAATAAAATACAGATTCTTGTTTCAACAACAGTAATCGAAGTGGGAGTTGATGTAAGTAATGCAAATATGATGGTTATTTATAATGCAGAAAGATTTGGTTTATCTCAACTTCATCAATTGAGAGGAAGAGTAGGAAGATCAAAGGAACAAGGATATTGTTATCTTTTATCAGAGGCAACACATTCTGAACAAAAGGAAAGATTAGAATTTTTAGAAAATCATCATGATGGATTTGAAGTCTCTGAATATGATTTAAAAATAAGAGGACCTGGAGATTTGTTGGGTCAAAAGCAAAGTGGTTTACCAACTTTTATGATAGGAGATATTTTTAAAGATTATCATATTTTAGAAATTACAAGAAAAGATGCTTTTGAAGCGATGAATCAACATCAAGATGATGAAAAAATTATAAAATTGTTATCAGAAATAAAAAACAATTTAATAAAGAATAATGAATATATTGATTAATGTGTTATAATGCTAAAAGAGGTGAGAACATGAAATTAGCGATAGACGCCATGAGTGGTGATTTAGGTAGCTCTATTGTTGTAGAAGCCTGCCAATCATTTTTAAATAAAAATAAAACAGATGAGCTTTATGTTGTAGGAAAAATTGAAGAATTAGAAGCATTGAAAGATCATCCTCAAGTAACTTTAATAGATGCTAGAGAAATCTTTGAAATGACAGAAAATATTTTAGCAATCCGTAGAAAAAAAGAATCGAGCTTAGTAAAAGCTATGATGTTAGCAAGAAATAACGAAGTTGATGCTGTATTATCTTGTGGAAATACAGGAGCCTATTATGCATGTGCAATGTTGTTTTTAAAACGTATTAAAGGAATTGAAAAATCATGTTTAATGGCAACAATTCCCACTTTAAATGATAAAGGTGTTTGCATGTTAGATGTAGGGGCAAATGCTGAAAATACAGTAGATCAACTCGTTCAGTTTGCAATTATGGGAAATGTTTATGCTAAAAATGTTAGACATATTCAAAAACCTAAAGTTGCCCTGTTAAATATTGGAAGTGAAGAACATAAAGGTGATGAGATCCATAAAGAAACATATCAATCTTTGAGTACACTTGAACAAATTGATTTTGTTGGAAACATTGAAGGAAAAGAAATCTTAAGAGGTGATGTGGATGTCATTGTAACGGATGGATTTACAGGAAATGTTACATTAAAAACAATTGAAGGTGTTGCATTATCTATGATGTCTGCATTAAAAGATGGTTTTATGGCATCAACACGTAATAAATTAGGGGCAGTTATTTCTAAACCAGTTTTAAAAGGATTAAAAACAAAATTTGATCCTGCAGGTGTAGGTGGTGCCTTGATGATGGGATTTGTAAAACCAGTTGTTAAAGCACATGGTGCAAGTGACGCGAAAGCTTTTGAAAGTGCAATGAATTTAGCTTTTGAAATGGTTGAAGTAAATGTAGTAGAAAAAATGAAAGTAGGTCTAGATGAAAGTGGAATTAGGTAAGTTTTTAGAAGTAATGGGCATTCCTTATAAAGATATTCATTTATTTAAAGAAGCTTTTACACATCCTTCTTATACAAATGAAAACAAAGGAAAAAATTACGAACGATTAGAATTTTTAGGTGATTCAGTTTTACAATATTATGTATCAAAGTTTATTTATGAAAAATATCCTGAAAAGCCAGAAGGAGAATTGACACTTTTACGTTCTAAACTAGTAAGAGAAGAATCACTTGCTCGTTTTTCTCGTGAATTAGGATTAGGTGCACAAATTTTCTTAGGTGCAGGTGAAGAACATAATGGTGGTAGAGATCGTAATAGTGTTTTAGCTGATATTTTTGAAGCCTTTATTGGGGCAATAAGCGAAGATTGTGGTATCGAATATGTTTTAAAAATATTAGATATGACAATCTATAAACATGTTGAAGATGTCAACTATGATGATATCACAGATTTTAAAACAAAATTACAAGAATTGATTCAAGCGGATCAAAGAAAGACAGTCACATATTCATTACTTTCAACAACAGGTCCAGCGAATGCACCTGAATTTGAAGTGGCAGTCATGATGGATGATATGACCCTAGGAACTGGAAAAGGTTCTAGTAAAAAAAGAGCAGAACAAAAGGCTGCAAAGGATGCGTTGAAAAAATTAGCCAGATAGATAGCAAATGCTATCTATTTTTTTGCCTAGACATTTTTTATTTTAAAACATATTTTAAAATGAAGGAGGCAAAATATGTTTGATGAAGAATATGAAAGAGTCATTCATCCCCGTAGAGTAGGTGATATCTATCTCTATACAGTAAGACCGGGAGATAATGTTTATCGGATAGCAAGAAATTTTAATACTAAAATAGAATGGATCGCTTGTATGAATAAACTTGATCAACAAATGATGATTTACCCAGATCAACAATTATATATTCCTTTTATTCCTCAAGGACCAATGCCAATGGTACAATCAAGAGATTCTTATGAATTATATTTTTAATGGACTAGATTTTTCTTAAAAAAAAGCTTATTATATTCGTAAAAATAACAATGAAGGAGAATTTTATGAATAAACATGCAGGAAGTGAAAGAAATCTAACTCTTGTAATGGATTTATATGAGTTGACAATGGCATATAATTATTTTAAACAAGGAAATAAAGATCAACTTGTTTATTTTGATATGTTTTATAGAAAAAACCCAGATAATGGAGGGTTCGCAGTTTTTGCAGGATTACAACAATTAATTGAATGTATAAAGAATTTACATTTTAGTGAAGGAGATATTGAATATCTCCGTTCACTTCAAAAATTTGATGAAGACTTTTTAGATTATTTATTAGATTTTAAATTTACAGGTTCTATTTATGCAATGAAAGAAGGTACACCAGTCTTTCCTAATGAACCATTGATTACTGTAAAAGCTAAATTTATCGAAGCACAAATTATCGAAACGATGTTATTAGTAACAGTTAATCATCAATCTTTAATTGCTACTAAAGCACATCGTGTTGTTCAAGAAGCCAAAGGAAGACCCGTTATGGAATTTGGAGCAAGACGTGCTCAAGGATATGATAGTGCAACTTATGGAGCTCGTGCAGCTTATATTGGAGGGGTAGCAGGAACAGCTACAGTTTCAGCAGGTGAGATGTTTGATATTCCTGTAGTAGGAACAATGGCACATTCTTTTGTGCAATCATTTGATAGTGAATATGAAGCTTTTAAAGCTTATGCACTTACATATCCAGATGATTGTGTTTTATTGGTTGATACGTATGATACTTTAAAAAGTGGAGTACCTCATGCCATTGAAATAGCCAAAGAAGTTTTAGAACCAATGGGTAAAAAATTAAAAGGAATTCGTTTGGATAGTGGAGATATTTCATATTTATCAAAACGTGCAAGAGCAATGCTTGATGTTGCGGGTCTTACATATGTAAGTATTTCGGCTTCAAACTCCTTAGATGAATATTTGATTCGCTCTTTATTAAATCAAGGAGCGCAACTTGATTCCTTTGGAGTTGGAGAAAATTTAATTGTATCAAAATCATCTCCAGTATTTGGAGGAGTTTATAAATTAGTAGCTATTGAAAAAAATGGACAAATTATTCCTAAAATTAAAATTTCAGAAAATACTGAAAAGATTACCAATCCAGGTTATAAACGTGTATATCGTTTATTTGAAAATGAAACTGGAAAAGCAATAGCGGATTTAATTGCTTTTTATGATGAAGAAATTGATTGTACAAAAGATTTAACGATTTATCATCAATCTGATATTTGGAAATTTAAAACAATTGAAGCTAATACGTATACAGTAGAAGAATTACAAGTTCCTATATTTGAAGATGGAAAATTTGTTTATCAAGAACTGTCTGTAAAAGAAATTAGAGATTATTCAATGCAAGAAAAAGCACGCTTATGGGATGAAATATTTAGATTAGAGTTCCCACATAATTATTATGTGGATCTTACTAAAAATTTATTAGATTTTAAAATTAAAATGTTAGAAGAAAAGAGAAAATAAAAATGGCAAGATTTGATAGAAAAGTAGAAAGAACAAAGAAAAGTTTTGAATTTACACAAAAAGAGAAAATTGTTGAAACAAATAAAGATGTCTTCAAAAAGAATTTTACTTTTAAATGGGTCCAATTAAATATTAAAACAGTATGTGTTTTTCTTGTTGATTTTTTACTTGTAACATTATTGATTATTCCATTTATGATGCAATATTTAAATGCAACTTTAGCGTTTGTTTTAGGGCATGGGATTATTACAAGTTTAGTGATTGTTTTTACAGGATTTTTAATTAATAAAGAAAAAATAAAAGCAGTTCCATTTATTTCTAGATTCTTATTTATGTTTATTCTATTAGGTGCATCTTCTGCACTTTCGATGGCAATTACATCATGGCTGAATTAGTTTGTTTAACTGCTTTAGGGGTTGTTTCATTATTTACAGGAATTGTATCATTAGGAAACAGTGATGCTTTTATGGGAATGTTTACTTTTATGATCTTACTTGTAAGTTATGCATTGATTATCCTTACTTTTAGAAAAAGAAGAATGCTTTTTAAAGCAAAAGAAGTTATTTATACAGGATATGAAATTTATTTGTATATATTATCATATATTGTTTTAATGACTTCTTGTTTATTGATATATCTTCATGTTGTTCAAGTTGTTTCAATGACATCACCATTAATTATGGTGACATGGCTTGTACCACTTGTTGCTTATTTAACGTATGAATCGGTATTGATTTTTGAAAAAGATGAATTAAATATAAATGGGAAGAAAGTATTATATAGAAGTATCAAAAAAGTTCAAATTATAGAAAATAAAAATAAATATCATTTAATAATTAGAGCGAAAGGAAATGAATATCTATACAAGACAAATCAAAAAAATAGTCAACATGTTTTAGAATGTTTAAAAAAATATTGTCCGCGTATAGATAAAAATAGGGATTAAATATGATTATAACAGTTGTTGGTCTTGGTGTTGTTGGGGGAAGCTTTGTAAAAGCTTTAAAAGGTCAAGGACACGAAGTTTATGGTGTTGATGTAGATGAAGAAACACTTGCAAGAGCGAAAGCAGATGGATGTATAAAAGAAGGGTTTGTAGATGGTCGAGAAATCATCAAAAAATCGGATATGACGATTATCTGTTTATATCCATCATTAGTTTTAGATTATATAAAAAACCATGAATTTAAAAATGGAAGTATCATTACGGATGCTGTAGGTGTTAAAACTCATTTTTTAAATGAAGCAATGGATCTTTTGAAAGATAAAGATGTTGAATTTGTTTCAGGGCATCCTATGGCAGGAAGAGAAAATAAAGGCTATCTTTATGCAAGTAAAGAAGTTTTTCAAGGCGCTAATTATATTTTAATTCAACATGAAGAAAATAGTAAAAGTGCCATTGCTATGATGGAACAATTTGTTTCTAATTTAGGATTTCATTCCGTAAAAATCATGTCACCACAGGCTCATGATGAGATTATTTCATTTACCTCTCAATTGCCACATGTCATTGCTGTTTCATTGATTGATAGTGATAATCAAAAATATGATACAGGTAAATATATTGGAGATTCTTATCGTGATTTAACACGTATTGCTAATATTAATGAGGATTTATGGACTGAATTATTCTTTACTAATAAAAATAATCTTTTGAAAAGTATCCAAGGTTTTGAAGATCAATTGGATATTTTGAAAAAAGCTATTAAAGAAGAAGATGCAGATACTTTGAAAGCAATGTTTATTGAATCTTCTAAAAGAAGAAGAAATCTTGAGAAATAGCGTTAGGCTATTTCTTTTTTTTGTATCGTGTTTAAAATATTAAACTTTTTGTTTAAAAAGGTATTGAACTTAACATAATTATTAGTATAATAGTCTTGTTTAATAAATAAAACAAAAAGTTTTTTTAAATAAACAGGAGGTTTTATGGATATTGGTGCAAAAATTAAAAGAATACGTTTATCAAATCAATTGACGTTAGAAGAACTTGCTAATCGTAGTGAATTGACAAAGGGTTTTTTATCACAGTTAGAAAGGGACTTAACGTCACCAAGTGTTGCCACATTAGAAAATATTTTAGAAGCATTAGGGACAAATTTAAAAGATTTTTTTTCAGAAGATGAAGATGAACAAATTGTTTTTAGTAAAGATGATTTTTTTGAAAATATACAAGATGATTATAAAATTTCTTATATTATTCCAAATGCTCAAAAAAATGAAATGGAACCTATTTTAATTGAACTTAAAAAAGGAAAGAATTCAATGGAAATTGATCCACATGATGGTGAAGAATTTGGATATGTTATTCATGGAAAAATTACATTAATGAATGGTGATGAAGAATATGAGGTAAAAAAGGGAGAAACATTTTATTTAAAAGGAAATTTACCACATTACATAGTCAATAAACATGATACTCTAGCGAAAGTGATTTGGGTATCAACACCACCAATATTTTAAAAGGGGAGAAAAATGATGGAAGAAAAGGTACTCATTAAATTTAGAAACATTGTTAAAGAATTTGATGGAACAATTGTTTTAAAAGGGATTAACTTAGATATTTATGAAAATGAATTTGTTACACTGCTTGGACCAAGTGGTTGTGGAAAAACAACGTTACTTCGTATTTTAGGTGGCTTTTTAGAAGCAGATGAAGGGGTTGTTATCTTTGATGATGAAGATATAAAGGAATTACCACCCTATAAAAGAGAATTAAATACAGTCTTTCAAAAGTATGCATTATTTCCACATATGAATGTTTACGATAACATTGCTTTTGGCTTAAAAATAAAAAAGATGTCAAAAGATGTTATTGATCAAAAAGTCATGAGAATGTTAAAACTTATTGGTTTAGAAGGTTTTGAAAATAAAAATGTAACAACATTGTCAGGTGGGCAACAACAACGTATTGCCATTGCTAGAGCTTTAGTAAATGAACCAAAAGTTTTATTATTAGATGAACCATTAGGTGCTTTAGATTTAAAACTTAGAAAAGAAATGCAATATGAATTAAAAAGAATTCAACAAGAAGTAGGAATTACTTTTATTTATGTAACACACGATCAAGAAGAAGCGTTAACAATGTCTGATAAAATCGTTATTATGAAAAGCGGAGAAATTCAACAAGTAGGGACTCCTCAAGAAATATACAATGAACCTGTTAATAAATATGTTGCAAATTTCATTGGTGAAAGTAATGTTATTTCAGGGGTAATGATTGAAGATTATAAAGTTAAATTTGATGATCAAATCTTTGATTGTGTTGATTTTGGTTTTAAACCAAATGAAAAAGTTGATGTTGTTTTAAGGCCAGAAGATATTGATATAGTGCCTTTAGAACAAGGAAAAATCACAGGAGAAGTTTTAAGTGTTTTATTTAAGGGAGTTTGGAATGAAGCAATGGTAGAAACTGTTCCAGGAACGACTGTTAAAGTGAACATGAACGTTATTAAAAACCATGATGTTGAAAGTGAATATAGTGATGAAAGAATTTCAGCAAATGATTTTTATGTAGATATTGAAGAAGTAGCTTCTTTAGATGATAACGATATTATTGCTAGAGCAGATGCTCAAGCATGGAAAGAAAGTGATGATTCTTATATTTCTATTAGTAAAATTGAACATGATTTAAAAGAAGAATTAGGAGAATATACAGTTACTTTCCAAACATCATCAGGTTTATCTACAACAAGAAAAATCATTGTTGTTGACCAAAAATATGTAAGAAATGAAAAAGCAAACGAAGCAGTGAGTGCTTTTAACTTCTTTAAAACAGTTGATGACATTAAGGAGTCTGTTGCTTTAGATACAGATTTAAAGACATGGGCCAATGCTATTGGTTGGAAATTATCTAATGAAGATGAAGCAGTGGATATTTATGTAGATTATGATTTTGATCCTGAAAATATTCAAGAAGGAATCTATCAAGTTACTTTCTCTACAGAAGGTAGAGAATTAAAAGTACATACAACAGATTATGTAGAAGAAGGTCAAGAGGTCGGATTGACTTTTGAAGTAGAAGATATTCATGTAATGGAAAAGATGGGATTTTAGATGAAAAAATTTTCTCAGTTAGCACTTCCATATATTATTTGGAGTATTATTATTCTACTTTTACCAGTATTACTTATTGCTTTTTATGCAATAACTGATAGAGGTAACACTGTTGTTAACTTTAGTTTTACTTTACAAAATTTTGTGAAATTTTTTACCGACCCTGATTTCTTACTTATTTTATGGAGATCACTTTCAATTGCTTTAAAAACAACAATTATTTGCATTTTACTTGGTTATCCAGTAGCTTATTTTATTTCACGTTGTAAAGATCGAACAAGAAATATTTTAATTTTATTAATTACACTTCCTATGTGGATCAATATGCTTGTAAGAACATATGCTTGGATTGGTATTTTATCTGATGGAGGTATTTTACAATCATTATTGAATTTATTAGGATTTAAATCAACACAACTTCTTTATACAGAAGGTGCTGTTTTACTTGGAATGGTTTATAACTTTATTCCTTTTATGATTTTACAAATCAATACATCTTTATCTAAGATGGATAAATCGTTATTAGAAGCAAGTTCTGATTTAGGCGCAAATCGCTATCAAACTTTTTGGAAAGTTACTTTTCCACTTTCAATACCAGGAGTTATTAGTGGAATAGCACTTGTCTTTTTACCGGCAGTAAGTTCATTCTTCATTCCTAAATTATTGGGTGGAGGTCAATATTTCTTAATTGGTAATGTTATTGAAAATCAGTTTATTACTGTAGGAGAATGGAATTTTGGATCTGCTATTTCTGTTATTATGGCTTTTGTAATGATGGCTATCATGTATTTAGTAAGATATGTTGAAAAACGTAATTCTGGTAATAGAAAGGAGAAAAAAGTATGAACAAACAAAAACATTCTTTATTAAAAATTTTAATGGTTTTAATGCTCTTATTTTTCTACTTACCAATTGGCTTTATGATTGTTTTTTCATTCAATTCAAGCAAGTCATTAACGCATTTTACAGGTTTTTCGATGCAATGGTATTCAAAAATGTTAGCGGATGCTTCAATGATGGAATCTTTATATGTCACAATTATAGTAGCGATTATTGCGACAGTTGTTTCTACGATTGTTGGGACAATTAGTGCAATTGGACTTTCTAAATCAAAAAAAATCGTGCATGATTTAATTATGCAAATCAACGATTTTCCTTTGATGAATCCAGAAATCGTTACAGCGATTGGATTAATGTTATTCTTTATTACCTTTAATATTGAAAAAGGTTTTGCAACATTATTATTGGCACATATCGCATTTTGCATTCCTTATGTTATATTATCTGTTATGCCTAAAATTCGCTCTCTAGATCCAAATTTAGCGGATGCTGCAATGGATTTAGGGTGTACACCTTGGATGGCTTTAATTAAAGTTATCGTACCACAAATCATGCCAGGTATTGTTTCAGGGGCTTTGATTGCTTTTACAATGTCTTTTGATGATTTTATTATTTCTTATTTTGTTACAGGAAAAGGAATTAAAAACTTGAGTATTATGGTTTATACAATGTCAAAACGTGTAAATCCTAGTATTAATGCTATTTCAACTTTAATTGTTATTTTTATTACGATTGTTTTAATTCTTGTCAATGTTGTTCCGGTGATTAGAGAAAAAAGAAAAGTTCAAACGACAGAACTTAAAGAAAAAAATAAAGCACCAAGAATTATTGCTGGAATTGTTGCAGCATGTGTATGTATGGGACTAGTTTTTGTTCAAAAAACAACTTCTTCGACTAAAAAATATGCAGGACAAACTTTACATGTCTATAATGCCGGGGAGTATACGGGTGAAAATTTGCTTTCTAATTTTGAAAAACAAACGGGATGCAAAGTAGTTATGGATTTATTCGATTCGAATGAACAAATGTATATTAAAGTAGCTAATGGTGAAGCTTATGATGTTTTAATTCCAAGTGATTATATGATTGAAAGATTAAAACAAGAAAAGCTTATTCAACCATTAGATCAAGATAAAATCACTTGCTTAGAAGATATTAATGATTCTGTTAAAAATTTATCTTATGATCCGAATAATGAATATTCTGTTCCTTATTTTTGGGGAAGTGTAGGAATCGTTTATGATAAAACAAAAGTAAGTGAAAAAGATTTAAAAGAACAAGGTTTTAATATTTTCTTGAATCAAAAATATAAAGGAGACATTTATTTATACGATTCGGAACGTGATTCGTTTATGATGGCTTTAAAAGCACTTGGCTATTCTATGAATACTGATAATGAAAAAGAGCTTGCAGAAGCTTATAATTGGCTTTTAGAGTGTGTTAATACGATGTCACCAGAAATTGTAACGGATGAAATTATTGATAACATGGCACAAGCAAGAAAAGCTTTAGGACTTGTTTATTCCGGGGATGCAACCTATATTATGTCTGAAAATGAAAATATTGGTTATTACATGCCAAAAAAAGGAACAAATATTTGGTGTGATGGCATGGTTGTTCCACAAAGTTCTAAAAATGTAGATTTAGCACATGAATTTATTAACTATGTATCAAGTTATGAAGCAGCTTATGGTAATTCATCTTATGTAGGGTATACTTCACCAAACACGGAAGTTATGAACGATTTAGCGCAAAATGACTTTAAAGGAATTAATGCTTATAATCCAATTAGAACAAATAAATATGATGAAGTCTTTAACTATAATGCTGAAACAAGAAAGGTGATGGCTAATTATTGGGCTAAAGTAAAAATCGCAGCCTCTAATGCTAAAAGTGAATAATAAAAATTCTATGAGAGTTTTCTCATAGAATTTTTTTAAAAAAATAAAATTAAAAAAATGATGAATATACGTATGAAATTTTAAATCCATAAAAATTAGATTGTAAAAAATTATAAAAAACTATTGCAAAAAAATTTTTTATAGCATATAATAATGGGGCAGCGTGATAAGAGACGCGAAACAAAATAAAGAAGTGGTTCCTTGGCCAAGTTGGTAAGGCAACAGACTGCAACTCTGTCATCATCGGTT
>NZ_JABWDK010000035.1:0-19055 GCF_013361255.1 Faecalibacillus sp. H12
CCCCCTTAATAATTTAGAGCGAATTTCGCTAAAGCACTCGATTATTTAGAGCGCCCTTATAAAGTAGTGGTAATAACTTAAAAGTTAAAAATTATTCTCCTTTTGTTTGATTTGTAACTTTAACATCTTTATTCTTTTTGATAACAGCTTGTTTTTGTTTACCATCATCACTAGTCCATTTAACTGTATATTGCGAACGATCACCACTTGTTGCACTTGAATCAGTAATAGAAATTGCTTTTAATCCTGTCATTTCAGTTGCTTTAGTAGCAATTTCTCCATAAGTACTATCATTAACAGTTTCACTTAATGCATCATATTTAGCAGTTTCAGTTTGGATTACTACATAGATTGATCTAGCTTCTTGAATGTATCTTTCATCTTTAGCTTCGTTTACATATCCTAATACTGATGGTACAGCAATTGCAGCTAAGATAGCTAAGATTACTAATACTACGATGATTTCAACTAATGTGAAACCTTTTTTGTTAGATTTTTTTTGTAATTTTTTTAATAAATCTTTCATCATTTCTTTTTTCCTTCTCCCTTGTCTTGATATTTAAAGAAATCCTAGAAAGTTAAAAACCACCTATTATTTTGGTGGTTGCTATAACTTATAGATATACGAAAACATATCTTGATAGGTTAGGGCAACCGGCGATCATAGCACTTACGTACTTTAGACCCTAGGGCTTTGCGTCACTGTTTTTCAACAGCTTTGCCTTTTTCTTTTCTTTACAAATACATAATAATATTTTTAAAGGGAATTTGCAACAAATCCCCTTTAAATTCGACCTTTTTTTCACATATTTTTATAATTGAACAATCAATTCTATTATTTTTTGATAGTTATCTTTAACTATTTGTAGAAGTTTACCTGCTTCTTCAAGTTCTTCATCATTTAAGTTTTCTTTTTCTCTTAAACATTCTGTTAAATTACAACTTGCTTGATATAAATCATCAAATCCCAAATTAACACTTGTTCCTTTCAAGGTATGAATAAAACGGAAGGATTCTTTATAATCAGCTTTATCAAAAGCATCAATAAGATTATCAAATGTTTCATCATCTTTAAATTTCAATACAAATTTTCTAATAAATTCTTCATTAAGTAATCTTCTTTTAACATCTTCAAAGTTCCCACCAACTTGTTTGTAAAATTCTTCTAACTCCATAAACAACTCTCCTATAATATTTCTATATCTCCTAATACCCCTAAAGCTTCTTCACCATCATAAATAACTTGTACAGTTATTTTAACATCTTTAATTGTATTATTGATTTTAAGTTTTGTATTCATCGAAAACTTATCTTTTTCTTTTTCTAAATCAATAGCTTGTTGTATGAATACATTAAAATCATTATTAATAAATAGTTTTGTAACTTTTTCATTACTTAATGGATCTATAATTTTAGGTTCTATATTTAATAATAATGCATCTTTTTTAGATAATGTAAGTAATGGTGGTACAACTGAATATTCAAATTGAATATTATTAGATAATTCACTGTAAAATTTATATTTTGATTTTTCAAAATATAAATCTTGATAAAGTAAATTAGATAAATTAAGACCTTCATCTTTTAAATGTTCTTGTGTACGTTCTTCAAAATATTCATTATCTTCATAAAATTCATTAATTTTTAAATCATTTTGAATGTATGATTCAATATCCATTAAACATTCTATAAGTAAAGGATTAAAAACACCACATTTGCCTTTTTGAATCATTTTTAAAGCTTCTTCATGACTATAAGCCTCTTTATAAACACGTTTACTTGTTAAAGCATCATATGCATCAACAATTGAAACAACTTGTGCCGCAATAGGAATTTCTTCTCCTTTTAAACCATCTGGATAACCATTTCCATCATATCTTTCATGATGCCATCGACATATTTGATAACCATATTTTACAATTGGTTCATCATTATAAAATGGTAAACCATTTAACATCTTTGCACCGATGATAACATGTGATTTCATAACTTCCATCTCTTCTTTAGTAAGGGATGATGGTTTATTTAAGATTTCTTCTGGAATAGCAATCTTTCCTATATCATGTAAAGAAGAAGCCACTTCAATTGAAATCATATCATCTAAAGTTAAGGAATATTGATTTGTTTTCTTAACTAAAATATTTAATAACAATTTTGTAAGTTTTTTTATGTGTAATACATGTAAACCACTTTCTCCATTACGTGATTCAACGATATGACTTAAGATCATAATCATCATATCGTTATTTTTATATTTTTCATAGATTTGTTTATTAATGATGGTTGTAAGTTTTTTTTGTCTTTTATAATGAGAAATAATATTATTAACTTTTTTTAAGACAACAGCAGATGAAAACGGTCTTGTAATATAACCTGATATCCCTAATTCGTAGGCTTTTTCAATACTTTGATCATCTTTATTGATAGAAATAATCATCACTGCTATTTCATCAATTAAATGATTTTGATTCATATATTTTAAAACCTCAAAACCATCCATTTCAGGCATAACAAGATCTAATAAAACAAGCGCAATATTCTTATCAGCTTTCATATACTGTAAAGCTTCATAACCGTTTTTTGCTTCTATAACTGTATATTGATTTAATATTTCTGATAATATTTCACGATTAAATTTTGAATCATCAACAATCAGTATTTTCCCATTTTTATCCATCCTAATCACCCTCATTACACCTTATTAATTTTAAATAAATATTTTTCCCAGATAAAATCGTATATCTTCTACTTAATTTATTATACCACTTTAATCCCTTTTGATTTTGATATAATAAACTAATAAAGTGAGTAATAATATTAAGTTCAAATTCTTCTAACTCTATTTCACCATAAAAACTCTTTTCAAATAACTCACAAACTCTTAAAAATTCTCCTTCATAAATGATACCCATCTTTTCTAAAGTATCATCCACTTTTAAAGAATCTAAACCTAAACGATAATCAATTCCATAAGATTTTAAATACATCTCCATCAATCCATATAAATACTTCACTTTTCGAGTAACCGAAGCTCGATGATAAGCATGTTTAATTCTAATATTTAAGAATAATCTTCTAATTTCCAAGCAGATCCAAACAATAAATAAAATAACACATCCAATTGTAAAAACACCCATTACAAGTGATTCCATACTTTCAAGACCACTAACAATGTTATAAATCATTCCACCATTTTGACCATCATTAACACCTTGAGAATCCTTATGTCCCTTTTCAATATTTACTTGACTATTATCTCCTTGTGGAGTAGCAACCATATTCATCAGTGTATAAACATCATAATAATATCCCGGTGTTACATCAATAGGCAACCATCCCATACCATCAAAATAAACTTCTACCCAAGCATGACCATCTTTTGATGTAAGAGTAGCATTCCCTTCTTCATCAATAGCGTCACTTTTTAATAAATATCCTTCAACATATCTTGCTGGAATATTATAATGGCGAAAAGCTTCTACTGCTGCTGAAGCAAATAAAACATCATTTCCTGAAATCTTTTGATTTAAAAAATCTTCAAGAACATTTTCACTTTGAGTATTTGTTTTTTCATCATATTTCATATATTTAGTAAGTGTATCTCTAATATGTTGTGAAATTGAATAAATACCTGTATTTTCAAATTCATCTTGATCAAATAAATGAGCAATCGTTTTTTCTAATTTCTGATCAACTGTCTGATAATTTTCATAAACAAATTGTCGATAAACAGCTTCTGTATCTAAATATTTCTTTTGAGATTTATTTGGTTGGTTAAGCCAGTCACTTCCTGTCATCAATTCACTTGGTGAGACAGAAAATGTTTCTGTATAACTATAATTCTTTGTTCCAAAGAGAGCATTTGACTTTAAATTAAGATCTTTTTGAATCAATGATGATGAAACATCTTTTTTAGAAACAGAATAAGGTGTATAGAGATATTTTTTATTAGCTCCTGTATTATTAATTTCTACTTTTTGAGATGTATCATCTAATTGAGATAATTTTTCATAAAGACTATATTGATAAGATGAAGAAAAATTCTTGTTTTCTAACCATTTCAACATTCCTTCATGTTTTCCATTATAACTTGCTCTTTTTAAATCTTGCCATTGATTATTTTGTAAAGTACTCCCTACAAACCCCTTTAAATACAAATTCTTTCTTTGTGAAACAGCTAATTGTAGACGTTCTTCTTCATTTTCATGAATTATAGATGCTTGCTTTAAATTACCTTGTGGAAGATTATCTTTACCATATCGAAGATCTTCTACTTGTTGTAAGACTTCTTTTTTTATTTGTTGTAAAGATAAATTATCTTGATAAACAGGTAACGCTACAGCCACAAAAATAATTGAAATAATCACAAGCCATTGAACTGTTTTTGAATTGATCACTTTATTTTGGTAATACATCCAAATCATCAAAAGAGTGATTATACAAAGTGATCCCCCAATAAAAGAAAAACGATCAATCCATAAAGTAAAGGCAAAAATAATGGAAAAGATAAGAATAATACCCATCATTTTTTCTTTTTTTATCGAACGATAAATAAAATAAGTAATAAATAGAATAACAACCAAACTAAAAGCTTGTATATGACTTGTTGTAATAGCTTTAGTCATCATCAGATTTCTAGCATCATCAAATTGAACATTATACCATTGAATACAATAATTTATAATTCCCAAAAAGCCATAATAAAAACTTTGAAATGAATAAATAATCCCAATAATAAAAGTCATCACTATAGGAAAAATAATCTCTTTTGTTTTTGTTTTATAAGATAAAAGATTTACTCCTATTAAAACAAATAAACTGACAATAATTTCTAACAACCATGAACTTTCTACGATACTATGATAAAAGCACAAAAAACTAATCACTAATACAAATGAATAAAGGAGGGTCGTACTTAAAGAAATAATTTTATTTTTTTCCATTTTTGACCTCCTTATATTTCAAAACGATATGTATTTTCATCAATTAAATCAACAGGTAATTCATATAATTGATTTTGATGATGTTTTGTTGTTTGTACTTTTTCAAGATGATCTTTTACAGTGATTGCACTAACACTTAAAAAATCATTTAATTTTGAAATTTCTTCATTGAAATTTCCTGCTGTAACATAAATCATTTTTGTAAAAATTAAATCTAACTGTTCACTCATAAAAAGATGTAATGCATCTCCGTTTTGTAAAGAAACACCTTTATAAAACCATTGTTCTAATGTCGTATAGTAATCTTGAACATTATTCATTTCTAACCAATAAAAACTTCCATGATCATAAAGTGCTACATAATGACCTATATTTTTAAGTAATAATTCTTCTGACATACTCATTGCAAAAGATAATGCTTTTGATAAAACCTTTTTATCAACTTCTTCATTTTGATCATTTAAACCAATATCAACTAATAAAACTGTTTCAAAACTACTATTGTGTGTTCCTTCTTTAAGAAGCATCTGTCTAGTTTTAGCTGTTAATTTCCAATGAACATGACGAATATCATCTCCTTGATAATATTGTTTTAAATCAAAGATTTCAGACATATCAGGACCTTTTTTATATTGATATTGTAAAAGACCATTTTCATAAGGTTTTGAAAGTTCATTATAAAGCAGTTCCATAGGAATCTTATGAGGATAAATCACAACATGATGTTTTTTATCTTGTGGAAAAGAAACACGACAAAAACCAAATACATCATATAAATAAATATTTTCATAAGAAAATGTTACTTCTCCACAATATGTTGCTGTATATTGATGTTCTTTCTTCGAATATTTCATTCCTAAAGGAATAAATATTCTTTTTCTAATTTGACTTTGTAACGTATTGTTTTCATAAACAAAATCATACTCTATTCTTCCAGAAACAAGTAATCTATATTGACTTGTTATTTCAGATACAAAAGATAAACGTTTTCCTACTTCTCCTTGTTTTTGTCCATGAAGATCAAGTTGAATATAACGTGCTTCTAATTTCAACAAAATGAAAAGCATAAGAGGAAATAAAATACTTATTGCCCAAATAACTAAAAAGTAGAAATAAGTCGAATAAATATATGCAATAAAAATGAGAATATTGATAACTGCATAAACAAAATATTTATTTTTCATAATCTAATCAGCCAATGGTGGTTTCACTTCCACTAAAATTTCTTTTAAAATATCTCTGGCATCTAATCCTTCTACCCTTGCTTGTGGACGTAAAATCAAACGATGTGCACAAACATCTAAAAAAACATCTTGTACATCTTCTGGAATAACATAGATACGATCTTCTAATACGGCATGTGCTTTAGCCATTTGTACAAGTGCTAAAACCCCACGAGGAGAAACTCCTAATTCAATAAGGGGCATTTCTCTTGTTTTTTCACATAATAAGACAATATATTTTAAAACATCATCACTGATACGTACAGATGATAAATAGTTTTGTACTTCTATAACATTTTCTTTTGAAGCAACTACTTTAATTTTATCAATTGGATTATCATATCGACGCGATTTAATAATCTCAATTTGTTTATCTAAATCAGGATATCCAATCGATAAACATACCATAAAACGGTCTAATTGAGATTCTGGTAAAGGTTGTGTCCCTGCTGAACCAATTGGGTTTTGTGTCGCTATTGAAATAAATGGATGAGGTAAATCATAAGTAACACCATCAACTGTCACATTATGTTCTTCCATAGCTTCTAATAAAGCAGCTTGTGTTTTTGGTGATGTACGGTTAATTTCATCTGCTAAAAGTAAATTACTAAAAACAGCCCCTGGTCTAAATTCAAATTTTTGAGTTTCATTATTTAACATTGTAAAACCAACAATATCAGAAGGTAAGGTATCTGTTGTAAACTGAATTCTTTTATAATCCAAACCTAAAGCTTTAGAAAAAGCTAACGCCAATGTTGTTTTCCCCGTACCAGGAGTATCATTTAATAAAATATGTCCTCCAGCATAAATTGTCATTAATAATTTTTTAATTATTTCATCCTTACCAATGAATACTTTTGATATTTCATCAATAATATGTTGTGATTGCTCAATTATCATTTTCTTCTCCCTCGTTTTCTAAAGCTTCTTGTTGATTGTTATTTGAATCATCTTGTTCTTGATTATTCTCTGTCTGTATTTCTTGTTGATCATCTTTTGTTTGAGTATCAGGCTCTCCTATTTGATTATCTAAATTTTGATTTTCGTTTATTTCAGGTACCACATAATTTAATAATGCTGCAACCTTCTTTTCTGCTTCTTTAATTTCATTTTCATGAATTTGAGCATCTGATATTTCATATCCTGCAAAACTATATTTCCAATTATCTATGTATGTTTGTTCTAAACCTGTCGCATCACCTGAAAGTGTAACATGAAAATCATCTGCTAAATCTTGACCAAATTCAAAGCCATTTCCATCACCATAATAATAAAGTAAGATAGGTGTAGCATTTTGGAAAACAACTTCCTTTAGAGTACTTCCAAAATTATTTGTCCAAAGCCGTGCTGGATACTCTGCATTATTCCCATAAACTTTTGGAAATGTCACTTTTGTAAGACTCGTACCACTAAATGCAGCCATTCCTATTGGACCTAAGCCATCTGGCAAAGTAAGTTCACCTTCTAATTTTGTTTCATAAAAAGCATAATCATCAATCCAATACATATCATCTGTCATATTTAATTGAATCGATGTAATAGGAACACTCTCGAAAGCATTCATACAAATCTCAAAGGTACCTTCTTTCGTAGCAACAGCTCCACTAATATCTGTTGTTGCACTAATTAAATAAAATTCATTATCCACTGTAATTGTATTTCCATCTTGATCTGATCCTCTAGCATAACCATATAAGATAGCTCCACCATAAGATTCATCTAAAAAATAACTACTACTATATGTATTACCACCATAATATCCATCGCCATCATAAGGAACAAACATTTTTTGATTCGTTGATGGTAAATAATAATTTTCAAAATTTGCATTTTTAGCATTTAAGGCAATATAACGAAGATTAGGAAAGGGTCCATCCATTATTTCCAAAGCATTTTCTTGAATTGTAATTGTATCTGTATTAGCTGAGAAAATACCTTCTAAGTCATCACAACCATAAAAAGCATAGCTATCAATTTGTACCACTTGTTTAGATAATTTTACAGATTTCAATCGTTTACAATTTGAAAAAGCATTTTTACCAATTTCAGTAATTATTACTCCTGGAATACTATCTTCATCAAAATAAACTAAATCACTTGGCGCATTTAATAAAATGGTTGCATGTGCACGATCTCGATAATACATTTCTAAATATTCAAAACCATCTTTTACATTTAATGATGAATCGGTTTCATTCAATAAAGCAAACTCTGTTGGTTCTAATAAATCACTCCATTTAGATTCATACAAATGATAATAATTTCTAGCAATACTAATTCCTTTAAGATTATCACTATCACTAAAAGTATCTTTATAAACACTTGGCATATCTTGAGTTAAAATCATCACATCTTCAACACCACTGTCTTTAAAAATTTGATGACCTAATTCAATATTTCCTCCTGTTAAAATAATCTGTGTAATATCACTATTTCCACTAAAAGCTTGATCAGCTATTTTTTCTACTGTTTCAGGAATAACAATTGTCCCACTTGCACTATCTAAAGTACTTACTAGTATCTTTTCATCATCACTAAAAACCAAATTATTACTTACTGTATAATCATAAGATTCATTATTTTCATTAACTATACTTGTTACAAAACTTCCATAACTCTTTTTAAAATAGTCTAAATAATATTGATCAGGTACGTGAACTGTTGAATCTGTAGGAATATTAGAAAAAGAATGGCTATCTATCAAACACTTACCTTCAAAATAAATATCATGAACATACCACGAAATAGAACTACTAATTGATGTAACTCCTTCAGGAATATAAATAGCATCAGCTATTGGTGTTTGAAGAATCACTGTTTGAGATTTATCCATTAATAATCCATCTTCATTTGAACTAAAATTAGGATTATTTTCATCAACGATATACTTTCCATATAAATCAGGTCCTGTCCAGCCATAACCAAAAGAAATATCATCAACGATCTCTGAAATATAAAAATCACCATTAAATTTTTTTCCAAAAATATCATTTAATTCTACTTTTTTTATACCATCTGGTACATGAATATCAGCATTTAAATCTCCAACATAATTGGTAAAAGCATATTCATAAATTGTCGCAAATATTGGTGAAAAAATCGTTTTATCTTGTAATTGAACAATATATTCCTCTGGTAAATCTACCATTTCTTGAGGAACAAGTGTAATTCTTCCTTTTTGAGTGATTGTGTAGTCAGATTGATCTTCAATAACACTACCATCTTCCTCTTTCCAGCCAATAAACATTTGTGTAGAATCTTGATATGTTGGAATTATTAAATTGTAATATTTTCGTAAATCTTCTGTTTCATCTTTCTTTAAATAAAAATAGTTTATTTCTTGTTGATTATAGTCTTGTAAGGAAATACGTGCCTGATAATCAACTTTAAATTCATAAATATATTCTTGCCATGGACTTGATTCATTTAGTCTAAAATAAAATGATACTTTAAAGTTTTCTGTTGCATATTGAGGATAAGAACCTATTTTAAAATTATCATTATAATTTTCTATTCTATAAAGTGTTGGATAGCTATCCCCCTCTTTCCTTTCTGAAACCATCACAACCATATTACAAAGTAATTTCCATGGAGTGATCACACAACCATCATAGAGCATTGTAAGATTGTCAAGATATAAATCTTCTGCAGCCATAAAATGAATATTGTATTTTGCATTTTCTTTTTGTTCAATTCCTGTATTTGGCAAAGAAATGGCATCTTTATAAATCTCATTATTCGATAAATCTGGTAGCGTTGGTTCTGGATCTGGATCAACAATCGGTGTTGTTTCATGATTTGTGTTTTTATTTACTTCATCATTAGCGATGCCTGAACTTGCATCTCCTGTAGCAATAGGCATTCCTGTTCCGGGAATGACAACAGTTACATTTCCATTATTTGTTGTTCCATTTGGATTAACACCTATCGTATTGCCACCATTTGTCCCCATACCTGTTTGTCCATAAATTTTTGTTGGATCTACTCTTCCTTGATTTTTAAATAAATAAGGAGAATTATTAAGATTTGTTTGTGAAATTTTATCTAATGCTTGTTGATTTTCATTAAGATATTGACTTTCATCTTGATTTTGATTTGTGTTTGTTTGTTGATTTTGATTTGAAAAAACAACTTGATTATTTTTCAAATCTAAAGCTTGTGATTGTGGTGAGAAGATTGAACTGTTTTGGTAAAGTTGATAAGCAGAAATCGCACATGAAAAAGAAACAACCGTCACAACCACAGCTTTTCCTAAATACGGTACTGATAATTTAAATGTCTTTTTCATTATGCATCTCTCCTTGAAAAATATTCACTTAATTCTTTTTCCATTACATCAAAATCAATAGGCTTTGAAAAATGTCCATCCATTCCCATCTCTTTAGAATAGCGTTTATTTTCTACATATGCATCAGCAGATAAAGCAAAGATAGGAATTGCTTTACCCGATTCCATCGTTCTTATAATTTGCGTTGCTTCATAGCCATCCATTTGCGGCATTTGTATATCCATTAAAATCAAATCATAATAATTTTTAGCATGCTTCTTAAATGTATCAACTGCTTCTTGTCCATTTTCTACACGATCAACAAACGCTCCTTTAGAATTTAATACACTCATACAAATCTCTGCATTAATTTCATTATCTTCAGCAAGCAATATACGCTTTTTCTCAAAACTAAATTGTTCAACAACAACTTCTTTTTCATCTTCATATTCTTGACTTGGAGCAACTGGTAAATTTAAAAAGACTGTAAAATCGCTTCCTTTACCTTCAAGACTATCAACAACTATTTCTCCACCCATCAATTTAACAAGCTGATCTGTAATAGCCATTCCAAGTCCACTACCACCATACTTTTTAGAAATTTCAACTCCTTCTTGTTCAAACGGTCTGAATATATGACTTAAAAACTCTCTTGACATTCCTTTACCTGTATCATGAACACGCATCATAATATTTGCAACCTTATCTTCTTTATACATTTGTCTAAATGTTACTGTAATTTCACCATTATCAGTAAACTTACTAGCATTGGATAATAGATTAACAAGTATTTGCATAATACGTAATTCATCCCCCATAAAATATTTTACATCAAAATCAAAATAATCGATTTTAAATAAAACATTTTTCTTTTCAATTGTTTCTTTAAAAATATTATTTAATTGTACTTTTAAATGATAAATATTAAATGGTTTACTCTCTAATTCTAATTTTCCTGCTTCCATTCTTGACATATCCAAGACTTCATTGATGAGTGAAAGTAAATACTTAGAAATATCTTCTGCTTGTTGTAAATAGTAGCTTCCTTGTTTAGCATCTTGTTTTGATTGTCTGGCTAATGTCATCATCCCAATAATTCCATTCATAGGCGTTCTAATTTCATGTGACATTCTTGATAAAAATGAAGCTTTATATTCACTTTCATTTTTAGTTGTTTCTATTTGTTGTAAATAATCTAATTCTTTTAAAACATCTTCACTATGGTCATAAAAAGCAAATAGATGATATTTTCCATGTTCTATTGCAGTAATTGTTAAAATAAACCATTTATTTTCATCTTTCATTTTAAAAGAATATTTAAAAGGTTCTTGTTGATTCCATTGCTTATATTCTTTTAAAAATTGTCGGTAAGTATCATCTTCTACAATTTCTTTTAAAACTTCTATATCAACTTGTATACGTTTTGGTAAAATATGAAATACTTCTTCAAAGTGAGAAGATAAAAATAATACTTTGTAATCTTTCTTTCTAACTAAGACATATACTTGACTTTGATCTTTATAAAAAATATTATTTAAAAACTCTTTTTGAGAAAAGCGAGGATTTTTATGTTTTTTATAAAAAAAAGCAATCGTATTTAATAAAATCACAAGACCAATTACTAAAACAATCAATAAAAAAATTGTCTGACTATTCTTTCCTATTGTTATAATGATTTTTTTCATATAAAAATCCTCCCTTTTAAATTTATATAGTCACCCACTTTTTTATTATAAGGACAATCTCAAACTTATGCAAATTTTCATTTTCTGTTCATATAAAAAATATATACTTTTTAAGAGGTGATTTTATGTTTTCAAATGACAATGAATTAAAAAAATACTTTTATTTAATAAGTTATGCAGGTATTATCTTAGCTATTATTTTAAATTTATCGTCTGTTTTTAGTTTTATTCAATATCTTTGGCAATTAATTATTCCTTTTATAGTTGGTTTTTGTATTGCTTTTATTTTAAATATTATTACAAATCAATTAGAAAAAAGTTTATTAAAAAATGTAAGAAATAAAAGAATGATTTCATTTATTTTAACTCTTATTTTATTTGTTAGTTTTTTATTACTTATTTGTTTTATCATTGGACCCGAACTAATCCATTCTCTTAAAGAAATTGTTAAATTGGCGCCTAATGCTTATGATCAACTACTTATTTTCTTAAAAGAAAATAGAAATATAATGAATGGAAGTTTTAAAAATATCATCGATTCTATTATTTCTTTAGATCTTGACTTATCTGCTTTATATAAAACAATTATAAATAATTGGCAAAGTTTATTTCATTCTGGATTTTCTATTTTATCAAATACATTAAGTAGTTTATATACTTTCTTTATTGGTCTTGTCTTTTCTATTTATCTTCTTTTTTCTAAAGAAACATTATCTAGACAACTTAAAAAGACAACAATTGCTTTTATTGGAAAAGATAAAACTGAAAAAGTTTGTAAAATCATTCAGTTATCAGGTGATACTTTTACAAGTTTTATTACATGTCAATGTTTAGAAGCTTGTATTCTTGGAAGTATGTTTATTGTTACAATGGGTATTTTAAAAATGCCTTACGCTATGTTGATGGGAGTAGTTATTGCGATAACTGCATTGATTCCTGTTTTTGGAGCATTTATTGGATGTTTTATAGGAATTATTATGATTGGTATTGTAAATCCAATCCAAGCTATTGAATTTATTGTTTTATTTTTAGTTCTACAACAAATTGAAGGTAACTTTATTTATCCTCATGTTGTAGGAAATTCTGTAGGTCTTCCTTCTATTTGGGTCTTTGTAGCTGTAATCATAGGTGGAAATTTAATGGGTATCATGGGAATGTTTTTATTTATTCCTTTAACATCTATTTTCTATACTTTATTTAAAACTTATGTTAAAGATCAATTAAAAAAATAAACATCTTAATACAAAAAGCCAAGACTCTCATCGTCTTGGCTAATGGATAAGATGTAAAATATCATCTTCATTACTAATATCAAATATATGTTCAACAAGCATATTAAGTTGTTGAGAATTGAATTTATCGATTTTCATCATTAATTCTTTTAGATCCTTCATAATCTCCTTCATATAATCCTTGCACTGCTTCTACAAGATATCTTACTTGTGAATTTTTAATCTTTGTTGTATCTATTTCTTTAATATCTACAAAAAAGTATTTCCAATCATTATAATATTTTTCCATACTTTTTGATTTATCCATCATCTCTTGTAGTCTTTGGGGTGCCTTCCAAAAAGAAGAACCTGCATAAAAGACAATCATAATATTAGGAATCAATTTTTTACGTC
Organism: Faecalibacillus sp. H12; assembly: GCF_013361255.1. NCBI lineage: Bacteria > Bacillati > Bacillota > Erysipelotrichia > Erysipelotrichales > Coprobacillaceae > Faecalibacillus > Faecalibacillus sp. H12. The sequence goes on from NZ_JABWDK010000035.1 coordinate 13,744, forward strand.
CACTGATCAATTGATTATAATAATCCAACATTTCATATATTCCTGTTCTAACAACCATCTTTTGATCAATTGTACTTTGATATTCAACTCCCAACACATGCTAGACTCCTTTATGAGGTATCTTTTTAGTAATATCTCGATATCTTTTGATATTTTTAAAATATTTAAACCTTTTTAAGCTACATTATTTTAAATAAAAAAGAAAAACTAAACCTTACGATTTAGTCTATATCTTCTACTATTTTATTAACGATATCCGTTAGTGTTCCATCATTTTTTACATGATAGTGGCAACTATCTAAATAAAGTTGATGTCTTTCATCAAATAATTGATAAAGTTTTTCTGGTCCATCTTTTAATAATGGTCGATGAGCTGTTTCTACATCTGTTACAATATTATCTACAGGTCGATCAATATAGAAAACAGTACCCGCTTGTTTTAAAACGTCTCTATTTTCTTTTCTTTTGATGACTCCCCCACCTGTAGAAATAATATAGCCGTCAAGCTTTGCCATATCTAAACATGCTTCACTTTCTCTGTCCCTAAAATATTCCTCAGAGATGGCAAACATATCAGGTATTGTACATTGATATTTTTTTTCAATATATTTATCCATATCAATAACTGGCATCTTTAATTTTTCTGATAATAATTTGGAGATGGTTGTTTTACCACACCCCATGATTCCCACTAATATAATATTTTTCATTCTTACGCCCTTTTATAATTTCCCAATACTTTTAACATTGTACTATTTGCTTTCATTTTATTAATAGCACGTTGAATTCTTTCTTCATGCATATTTCCTTCAAAATCAATATAGAAATAATATTGCCAATATTGTGTTTCAATTGGTCTTGATTCAATACGATCCATATTAATTTGACTTTGTTTAATTGTTTGTAACATGTTATCTAAAGCTCCAACTTGATGAGGTAATGTAAAGATAACAGAAACTTTATCACTTTCTTTTGGACAAATAAATTCTTTAGAAATCACCATAAAACGTGTTCTATTGTTTTTCTTATTTTGTACATTTTCTTTTAACATTTCCAAACTATAAAGTTTACATGCAAGTGGTGATGCAATGGCTGCTTTAGTTGGATCTTTTGAATCCATTACATATTTAGCAGCCATGGCTGTATCTTGAAATGGTCTTTGTTCAATATAACGATGTTGATATAAAAACTCACTTGATTGTGCTAATCCTTGTGGATGTGAGTAAACTTGTCTGATATCCTCAATCTTTGTCCCTGGAAGTGCCATTAAACATTGACTGACATTAACTGCAGTTTCTCCTACAATATAGAAACCATATTTTCTAATTAAATCATAGTTATCATTAATTGAACCTGTTAAACTATTTTCAATTGGTAAAACACCATAATCAATTTCACCATTTTCTAAAGCCACATAAACATCTTCGAAGTCTCTATAACCAATATTCTTTGTTCCTTCACCAAAGAAATTTTCAACAGCACTTTGTGAAAAAGCACCTGCAATTCCTTGATAACCTACAACAGGATCTTTTTTAAAGTCTGTTTTAATATTTTTATCTAATTCAAGTGGTAATAAATCTGATTGATAAGATTTAGAAACTGTCATCATTTCTTGAATAAAACATCTTGCATATTCTTTTAATTGATCATTATTTAAACGATTTAAGTTCTTTTCAATAACTTCTCTTTCTCTTTCAGGTTGGAAAATTTCTAAATGATTTTCAATTTTATATTCAACGACACTTTTTGAAAGAGCCATACGTTTTTCAAAAAGTTCCATTAATTGTTGATCAATTGCATCTATTTCAATTCGGCATTGTTTTAAATCTTTCATACTTATTCCCTCATCATATCAAGTATTCCTAAAGCCATCATTGCTTCTACAACAACAACTGCTCTTTGTACAATACAAGGATCATGTCTTCCTTTTATTTCTAATTCTACATTTTCTTTTGTTTCAATATTAATCGTCTTTTGTTTTTTAGCAATCGAAGGTGTAGGTTTAAAAGTAACCGTACAACTTACAGGCATACCATTTGTAATACCACCAGTAATGCCACCATTATGATTTGTAGAAGTTCTTACATTTCCTTCTTCATCATAATAATAACAATCATTGGCTTCACTCCCTAACATCTCATCAATACTTTCTCCATCGCCAAAAGAAACACTTTTAACGGCTGGAATTGAAAACATCAATGAAGATAAATGACTTTCTAAAGAATCAAAGAAAGGTTCACCTACTCCAGCAGGAACATGTAAAGCAACACATTCAATTTTTCCACCAACACTATCTAAATTTTCTTTTGCTTTTAAAATCGTTTCTTCCATTTTTTCAAAAACATCCTCTTTAATTGTTGGATATTGTTTTTCACTTAATTTTAAAAGCATTTCATCATCTACATTTACAGGGAACTTTTCATCTTTGATTTTTCCAATTGATAAAATATGTGCTCCTACAATAATTCCTTTTTGTTTTAAAATCTGTTTAGCAATATTTCCCGCAAAAACGATTGGGGCTGTAATTCTTCCAGAAAAATGACCACCCCCGCGGACATCATTAAATCCTTTATATTTAATATAAGCTGGATAATCACTATGTCCTGGTCGCATATTTGTTTTAAGTAAAGAATAATCTTTAGAATGTTGATCACTATTATAGATAACTCCTGTAAGAGGTGCTCCTGTGGTAATACCATCTTGTAACCCTGATAAAATTTCTACTTGATCTGCTTCTTTTCTAGCTGTCGACATTTTATTTTGTCCTGGTGCTCTTCTTTTCATATCACGCGAAACTTCATCTAAATCAATTTGAATACCGCTAGGAAGATTGCCAATGGTAATACCAATAGCTTTTCCATGGGATTCACCAAAAATTGTAAGTTCTATATTATTTTTATAAGTTGCCCCCATCGATTTTTCCTCCTAATATCTCGAAATCTTCCCAAAAACTTGGATAAGATTTTTTAACACATTCTTTATTATCAACAATGACTGGTTCCTTACACACTGTTGAAGCAATCGCTAGCATCATCGCCATACGATGATCATCATGACTTGATACATTTCCGCCAGTTAAAGTTTCGACACCATCTAATTCCATAGAAGATTCATGTTCAACTGCATGTGCTTTTAGTTTATTCAATTCTTCAACTGTTGCTTGAAGACGATCACATTCTTTAATACGTAAACGTCCGGCATTGATGACTTCACTATGTCCACTTGCAAGTGCTAATGCAAGAGAAACAACTGGAATAACATCAGGGCATTGACTCGCATCCACAGTTGTTGCTTTTAAACCATGACTCACCACTTTAATTCCTTCATCATTTTCCACGATTTCACAATTCATTTGTTTTAAAAAATCAATTGTTGCTTTATCACCTTGTAAAGAATCTAAGTTTAAATCTAATAATGTAACATCATTTCCTAAAGCACCCGCTACTAAATAGAAAGCAGCTTGAGAAAAATCAGATTCCACACGATAATCTTTTGCCTTATATTCTTGTCTACCTCTTACAATAAATTGTTTATATTCATGATTCACAATTTCAATACCATAAAGTTTTAATACTTGTAATGTTAAATCAATATATCCTTTACTTTCAAGTGGTGTCGTAATTTCAATGATTGAATCAAATGATAATAAAGGTAAAGCAAATAATAAACCGGTAATAAATTGTGATGAAATATTACCTGGAATACGATATAAATCAGGTTTTAATTCACCCACAACATTTAAATCTAAAACATTTTCACGATATAAATAACCAATATTTTGTCTTTCAAAGATTTCATAATAGGTATCTAATGGTCTTTTCCCTAATTGTCCTCTTCCTATAAAACGTACTTTATTTTCTTTAGCAAGAGAAATAGGAACCATGAAGCGAAGCGTTGATCCTGATTCTTCACAATCAATTTGGACTCCTGGCATCGTATTATTTTTAGTAAATGTGTAATTACCATTAATAATAAGATAATCTTCATGTTGTTCAATAATTGTTCCAAGTGCTTCCATCGCACCAATTGTTGCTTTGATATCTTGAGAATATTCAATATGATCAATTCTTGAAATACCTTTAGCAAGACTGGCTGCAATAATCGCACGATGTGCTAATGATTTTGAAGGTGGAACAGATACTTTTCCTTTTAGTTTTGTAGGAATTAACTTAATTTGACTCATTTTATACCCTTTCTTTTTTTAATAAAAATTCTTGATTTGTTTGATAAACATAACTATCTCCTATTTCTTTTAATAAAACAACAGATAATGAATTATTAATATTCTTTTTATCTAAAGAAATAGCTTGAATAAGATTTTTTGTTTCAACTTGACATTCATATGGTAGATTGTATTTTTGTAAGATTTCTTTAATTTGCATGGAAGATCCTGTTTTTGTCAAATCTAGACTTTCAGCAAGTTTTGTAATTTGATACATTCCAATACCTACGGCTTCCCCATGAGAATATTTTTCATAGTGATAATATTGTTCTATGGCATGCGCATAGGTATGACCAAAGTTAAGTAATAAACGATCACCAAAATCAAATTGATCTTTTTCAACAACTTCTCTTTTGATGTTGACACAATTATATATGATTTCATCAATAAATTCATAGAGTTCTTCAAAATTTTGATAAGAATTTAATTGATCAAATAATTTTTTATCTTTAATACATCCATATTTAATGACTTCTCCCATGCCATCACTGATAAAATGTGGATCTAATGTCTTTAATGTACATGGATCAATCAAAACCATGGATGGATGATAGAAAGCTCCTACCAGGTTTTTCCCTTCAGGTAAATCAACCGCTACCTTTCCACCAACAGAACTATCCACTTGTGCAAGTAAAGAAGTAGGAATTTGGACAAGTTTTACCCCTCTCAAATAACTACTTGCGACAAATCCTGCCATATCACCAATCACACCACCACCTAAAGCAATGATTAAATCCGTTCTTGTAAGTTTAAAATCTAAACATGCTTTATAAAGTGTTGGTAACATATCAAAACGTTTTGATTTTTCTCCATGAGGAACAACGACATGATTGACTTTAAAATCTTTTTCAAGATTTAAAGTCAAATCATCGCCATATAAAGGATAAACTTGATCATCGGAAATGATCATAATTTTCTTTCCTTTAAAGACTTCTTTTATTTTTTCATTTGCATGTTTTAAAATATTTTTTTCTATATAAATAGGATAACTATGTTCCTTTAAATTAACGATCATTTCCATCTCAGTCACCTTAAATTTCTTTACCAACAGCATCAGCAATTGGTTTTAATTCTTTCATCAATTGTTCAA
>NZ_JABWDK010000036.1:0-18617 GCF_013361255.1 Faecalibacillus sp. H12
AAGTCGGAAAAGAAATCAGAAAATTATATTCTTGGTCTGATGAAGATAAATTAATTAATAACTAATATTACCTAGAGGATAGAAATATCCTCTTTTTTTAAATAAAAAAACTCACTAAATTGCATAAGCAATTTAATGAGTCTATAAATTAAGCTTCTTTTCTTTGTTTAAAGAAAACATATCCAGTTGCATCAAACATCATGATCATTGCATAAATTTCACCATGAGCAGTATCTCCAGTTTTTATTGCTTGTGATGGATTATTTTCTGCTTTTTTATTATCAGTTGCACTTCCCCAATCATAACCACCAACGTGAATACTGTATGTTCCATGAATATCAACTGTTCCATCAGCAAAAACAAGATTTGTTGATATGAGACACATCATCGCACATACAAATAAACTAAATATCTTTTTTAACATTTTTTTCCTCCCTTTTTTTGACAAGTAAAACTTTATTGTTGAAAGAGCTTATATAAATGTTAAAAACGTACTTCTTTAATGTCATTTTCTAACTTTTTCACGATATTTTGCTGGTGTCTCATGATAAACTTTTTTAAAAGCATTAATAAATGATTTTAAATTTCGAAAGCCATGTAAATAAGCAATTTCTGAAATTGTATAATTTGAAAACAAAACATCCTGTCTTGCCTTTTTTAAACGAACAGCAATAAGATATTCTTTAACTGTCACGTTTAAATGACTTTTAAAATAACGTGATAAATATCCTGTAGATATATTAAAGTGTTGCGCTATATTATCAATTGAAAGATCTTCGTTATAATGTAAGTCAATATATTGTGTCATTCTTATAATTCTTTTATCATGTAAAGTTTGTAAATTTAAATTTGTTTTTTTATCTAAAGTATTTGAAAGCAACGTATATAAAAGATGTAAAATATAACTTTCAATTTCTATTCTTTGAAATTGATTGCTATGATCATAAGCTGCAATAATTTTAAAAATGTCTAACAATATCTTTTCTTTGATTTTATGATTAGGTTGAATTAATTGATAATTATCAATAGCTGGATAATATTTTTTAATAAAATCATAATTTATTTGAAGTGCATATCCTTTATAGATATCAGTATCTTCCGTATGATGCATCCCATGAATTTCTTGACTATTAATAATATATAAGCTTCCTTGAGGAATAATCAATTCTTTATCAGTAAGAAATAATTTTAGTTTTCCTAAAACGGGAATCAAAATTTCAATACTAGTATGATAATGTTTAGCTGTTTTTGTATGATGATCTTCAAAATAAATATCTAATAATTTAATAGGTAATTGGTATTTTTAGTATTGTATCATTTGTTTTTCCTCTATTTAAAACGTTCTATAAATTCATTTAATAAAGCTGAAACTTCTTCGTTTTTTCTAGTAATAAAAGCGATTCCTGTATATAAATTTTTATCTTCTAAAATCGTATAAACAAGAGAATGGTCATAAGGTAAAGCTAAACTACTCATTGGACAAATTGCTACTCCAATACCACTATTGGCCCAAATAAGAGACGTTCTACTATCATCACAAGTTACTTTTAATTGAATTTGAATTAGTTTATTTAAACAATAATCATTGATTAAAGGCAGGTATCTTTGATGAATAATTAAAGGAGTATCTTTAAAATCTTTTATTTTTCTTTTAGTATTTATAAAATATTCTTTTTTTCCAATAGCAATCATCGGTTCTTTTTCTAAATAAAAAGTATTTACTTGGGAAGTATCAAAAGGTGTTCTAACAATTCCTAAATCAATATTATGTGATAATAATAAATCAAGAATTTCATAAGTAGACCCTTCATGGATAGCATATTGAACATGTTTATTTTTTTTAATAAATTCTTGAATACTTTCTTGTTGAATTAAACCACTATTAGAAGAAGTAATACCAATTCTTAAAACATCTTGATAAGACTGTTTTAATTCATTTTTAGTAATTTCAGTTAAATCTAAGATTTGTAAACATCTTTTATAAAAACGATTGCCAGCCTCTGTTAATTCAACTTGTTTATTACCTCTTTTTAAAAGTATAACACTTAATTCTTCTTCTAATTGTTTAAGTTGCATTGATAAAGGTGGTTGAGCCATATGAAGCTTTTTAGCAGCTTTAGAAATCGTTCCTTCTTCTACAATAGTTTTAAAATATTTCATTTGTCTAATATCCATCATAAAACTCCTTCAAATGGGAATAATATATTTATTAAATATAATTAATATATAATATATATATTTTACATATAGATAAATCTTATCATATAATAACGCAGAGGTGAAGAATATGAAACTATTAAAATATGTAAAGGAGTTTAAGTTTTCAGCAACTTTAGGCTTTTTATTTAAAATCTTTGAAGCTGCTTTAGAATTATGTGTTCCCGTTGTTATGGCCTCTGTCATTGATAAAGGAATTGCTTATAAAGATACCAATTATATTTTAAAATGTGGGCTCGTCCTTATTGGTTTAGCTGTTTTTGGTTATTTATTTGCACTTGTTTGTCAATGGTATGCTTCCCTTACATCACAAAGTGTGGGGACACAACTTAGAAAAGACATGTATCATCAAATCAATAAATATGATGATGCCAATTTAGATACCCTTACAGCACCATCATTAGTTACAAGACTTATTAATGATGTGGTACAAATTCAATTAGCTGTAGCGATGACGATTCGTCTTACGTCAAGAGCTCCATTTTTAATGATTGGTTCATTATTTATGGCTTTTATGATCAGTGGTTCTTTATCAATGATCTTTGTTGTAGGAGCTGTTATTTTAGCGGTATCGATGTTATCAATTACGATTATTTCAATGCCTTATTTCTCTTGTATTCAAAAGTTATTAGATAAAATTGCTTTAATAGCAAGAGAAAACTTAAAAGGTGTACGTGTTATTCGTGCTTTTTCAAATCAAAATCATGAAGTAAAAAGATTTAATTTAGAAACAAAAAATCAAAAAGATAAACAAGTAAAAGTAGGTAAAATACAAGCTTTATTAAATCCCTTTACTTATTTAATTGTAAACTTTGCAATCATTATTATTATTTATGCTAGTGGTTGCCAAGTCAATGTAGGAAGTCTTTCTCAAGGGGAAGTTATTGCCTTAATTAACTATATGAATAGTATTTTACAAGCACTCATTGTCTTTGCGAATGTTTTATCAATCTACAATAAAGCTACAGCAAGTTATCAAAGAGTTTTTGAAGTACTTGAAACAACACCACAAGTAGAAAATCAAGGAAGTTATTCAACCCTTATTCCTGATGAAAAGATGATTGAATTTAAAGATGTCAACTTTGGATATCTTCAAAAAGATGTGTTACACAACTTATCATTTACGATCAATAAAGGTGAAACAGTAGGAATTATTGGAGGAACGGGTGCTGGTAAATCAACACTAGTATCCCTTATTGGAAGAAATTATGATGTTAGAAGTGGACAAATTAAAATAGCTGGTAAAAATATTCAAGATTATAAACTAGAAACATTAAGACAACATATCAGTTATGTTTTACAAAATACATCATTGATTTCAGGAACAATTAAAGAAAATATTTGTATGTCAAAACCTTATCAAGAAGAAACAATGAATAAAGCTTTAGAAGTTTCACAAGCTAAAGAATTTGTAAGTTGTCTTCCTCAAGGAATAGAAAGTGCTGTTGTTCAAGGTGGGAAAAACTTCTCTGGTGGACAAAGACAACGTTTAACAATAGCTAGAGCGCTTTATAAACAAGCGGATATTTTAGTTTTAGATGATTGCTCAAGTGCGTTAGACTATGCAACAGATGCTGCTTTACAAAAACAATTACAAGAATTAAAAGAAATGACAAAAATTGTTATTTCTCAAAGAACAGCGTCTTTAAAAAGATGTGATCGTATTATGGTTTTATATCATGGTGAACTTGTTGGTTTTGATTGTCATGAAGAATTATTAAAGAATTGTACGGTTTATAAAGAAATTTATGAATCTCAAAATAGTAAGGATGGTGATTACAATGGATAAAAAAACAATTAAAAGATTGCTTACATATTGTAAACCTTATCGTTTTTTAATTATGTTATTAACACTTTTATCAATTGTCTCTGTTGTCTTTACTTTACTTACACCTGTTTTAATAGGTCAAGCAATAGATTTATTGGTTGGAAAGAATCAAGTTCATTTTCAAGAGTTATTGAACAAACTTGTTTTTATTGGAATTGTTATTTTAATTATTTCTTTGATTCAATGGATCATGGGACAAATTACAAATACAATTACTTATAATATTACGAATGATTTAAGAAATAGAGTATTTGATCAAATTCAAGTTCTTCCTTTAAAATATATTGATGCTACAAGTCATGGAGATATTTTAGGAAGATTGATCAATGATATTGATTTAATTGGACAAGGTTTATTACAAAGTTTTACATCCTTGCTTACAGGAATTGCAACAATTGTAGGAACGATTTTGATTATGGCTTATATTCATTTTTCGGTAGCTGTAATTGTGGTTGTTTTAACACCGCTTTCTTTACTTGTCGCTTCTTTGATTGTTAAAAGAACACATTCTTATTTCCAAGAACAACTTGCTTTAAGAGGGGAAATGAATGGTTATTGTGAAGAAATGATAGGTAATCAAAAAATTGTTAATATTTTTGATTATCAAGAACAAAACGAAGAAAAGTTTAATGAAATCAATGAACGTATGCATAAAAGTGGGGTTATTTCACAATTTTATGGGGCTTTAATTAATCCCACAACACGTTTAGTTAATAGTATTGTTTATGCTGCTGTTGGTATCTTTGGAGCATTTCAAGTATTAAATGGTTCATTTACAGTAGGTATTCTTTCAAGCTTTTTAACATATGCTAACCAATATACAAAACCATTTAACGAAATATCATCCGTTATGTCAGAAATGCAAACAGCCATTGCTGCCAGTCAAAGAGTCTTTGCATTATTAGATGAAGAAACAATCCAAGAATTAACAACCTCTAAAATCATTGAAAATAAACAAGGACATATTATCATTGACCATTTAAATTTCAGTTATGATCCAAGTAAACCATTAATTCAAGATTTTAACTATGAAGCTAAACCAGGAACAATGACAGCTATTGTAGGTAAAACAGGTTGTGGAAAAACAACATTAATTAACTTATTAATGCGTTTCTATGATCCTCAAGGTGGAAAAATTACAATTGATGGTGTTAATATTGAAGATATGAACCGTGATGATTTAAGAAAAATGTACGGTATGGTTTTACAAGATAGTTGGTTATTTAAAGGGACTATTAAAGAAAATATTGCTTATGGAAAAACAAAAGCTAGTGATGAAGAAATCATTGAAGCAGCTAAAAAAGCACGTGTGCATAAATATATTATGTCTCTTCCCCAAGGATACGATACAATGGTTGAAGAAGATGGTGGAAATATGTCTCAAGGACAAATGCAACTTGTGTGTATTGCACGTATTATGTTAACACATCCACCAATGTTGATTTTAGATGAAGCAACAAGTTCAATCGATACGCGTACAGAATTACAAATTCAAAAAGCTTTTGATGAAATGATGAAAGGAAGAACAACCTTTATTGTTGCTCACCGTTTATCAACGATTAAAAATGCCGATCAAATCATCGTTATGGATCAAGGACATATTGTAGAAATTGGTAATCATGAAGAATTGCTTCAAAAACAAGGTTATTATCATCAACTTTATTACAGTCAATTCGAAACTGAATAATTATGAAAGTTACGATTTTAAGTCGTAGCTTTTTTATTAGTTACTTTGAAGTAACTATACCACAATATTGTGCGTACTTTTTTTTATTAGAAATAAAATTATAATGAAAAACGAAAAAGGAGGTACAACAATGAATGTTTCAACTTGTTTAAATATTTTAAGAGAAATCAAAGATGTTGCTTTTGCAACCGTTGATGAAAATAATCAACCACAAGTAAGAATTATAGATGTGATGTTGGTTGAAGATAATAAATTATATTTTTGTACAGCAAGAGGAAAAGATTTTTATAAACAATTAAAAAATCATCCATACGTTGCAATTACAGGAATGAATAAAGAGTATCAAATGGTTCGTTTAAATGGACCTGTTAAACGATTAGAAAATCAAAAATATTGGATAGATCGTATTTTTAAACATAATTCATCAATGAATAATGTTTATCCAAATGAGAGTCGTTATATTTTAGAAGCCTTTTGTCTTGAAGAAGGTGAACTAGAATTCTTTGATTTAGGCAAAGAACCTATTTATAGAGAAAGTTTTTCAATGAATAAAGAGATAAAACCTCAGGGATTTATCATTAGTAATCAATGTATTCAATGTGGCTTATGTCAAAAGAATTGTCCACAACAATGTATTTCAAATTATCAAATTCAACAAGAACATTGTTTACATTGTGGATTATGTTATGAAAAATGTCCTGTACAAGCAATAGAAAGGAGAAAATCATGTTAGAAATAGTTCAATTATTTATTCAAAGAAAAGAATTCTTTATGAATCTTTTATATCAACACTTACAAATTTCCTTTATAAGTATTGTTTTAGCTATTTTAATAGGAGGTTTAATTGGAATATTCATGAGTGAATATAAAAAAATATCAAAACCATTCATGAGTATTATCAATTTTGTTTATACTATTCCTTCTATTTCAATGCTAGGATTTTTAATTCCCCTTTCAGGAGTTGGAAATACAACAGCGATTATTGCACTTGTCATCTATGCTCTTTTACCAATGGTAAAAAATACCTATACCGGAATGGAACAAGTCGATAAAAAGATGATTGAAGCAGCGACAGGTTTAGGAAGTACACGTTTTCAAGTTTTGTGGAAAATAAAGTTTCCTTTAGCTCTTCCAGTAATTATGGCAGGAATTAGAAGTATGGCTATTATGACGATTGCTCTTGCAGGGATTGCTTCTTTTATTGGTGCAGGAGGTTTAGGGGTAGCCATCTATCGAGGAATTACAACGAATAATACAGCAATGACACTAGTAGGAAGTTTGCTTATTGCTTTGCTCGCATTAATTGTAGATGGTTTGTTTGCAATCATTGAAAAAAGAATTCAATATCATTCAAAAAAAATCAATAAAAAAGCAATTATTTTAATTGTTTTAATAATTTCTATTTTTGCAGGTCTTTTAGTAAAACCTCAAAAAGAAACAATTAAAATTGCCACGAAACCAATGACAGAACAATATATATTAGGAGAAATGTTAGATATTTATATCGAACAAGAAACGGATTTAAATGTAGAAGTTACACAAGGTGTTGGTGGAGGAACTTCTAATATTGAACCTGCTATTGAAAAAGGTGAATTTGATCTTTATCCAGAATATACTGGAACTGGATGGAATGCTGTGTTAAAGAAAAAAGAAACATATTTTGAAAGTCAATTTGATGAGCTTCAAAAAGAATATCAAAAAGAGAATCTACAATGGTGTGGAATGTATGGTTTTAATAATACATATGGTTTAGCTATTAGAAAAGAAATTGCTGAAAAGTATGATATTAAAACTTATTCTGATTTAAGTGCTATTGCAAGTCAATTAACATTTGGTGCAGAGTATGATTTTTTTGAAAGAGAAGATGGTTATGATGCTTTATGTAAAATATATAATTATCAATTTAAAGCAACAATGGATATGGATATTGGTTTAAAATATCAAGCAATTAATCAAGGTCAAGTTGATGTGATGACAATCTTTACGACAGATGGACAACTTTCTAATGATCAAATTGTTGTTTTAGAAGATGATCAACATTTTTATCCTTCTTATTTATGTGGAAATGTTGTAAGAAGTGAAGTTTTAAAAGATCATCCTGAATTAAAGAAGGTTTTGAATCAATTAGCTTATAAAATAGATGATTTACAAATGGCAAAGATGAATGATTTAGTAGAAAGTCAAGGAAAAGAACCAAGAGAAGTTGCGAGAAATTATTTGAAAGAAATAAATTTATTGAAGGAGTAAGTATGGAAGCTATTATTGAATTAAAAGATATAAAAAAAGCATATGGACAAACAGAAGTATTAAATCATTTTAATTTATCCATAGATCAAGGTGAATTTATAACAATTATTGGAACATCAGGTAGTGGTAAAACCACAGTATTAAAAATGATCAATGGCTTAATTCAACCTACAAGTGGACATGTTAAAGTTCATGGACAAGATATCCAAGAACAAGATCTTATTCAATTAAGAAGACATATGGGTTATGTCATCCAAGGAAGTGTACTTTTTCCTCATTTAACAGTTAAACAAAATATTGCTTATGTTTTACAATTAGAAAAGAAAACAAAAAATATGGATCAAATCGTAGATCAATGGTTAGAAACAGTACAATTAGATTCAAGCTTTAAAGATAAGTATCCTAATACTCTTTCAGGTGGTCAGCAACAAAGAGTAGGTATTGCTAGAGCCTTAGCGAATCAACCAGATATTTTATTAATGGATGAACCCTTTGGAGCTGTTGATGAAATTACTAGAAGACAATTACAAGATGAACTCTTAAAAATATATCAACAAAAAAAGATCACAATATTATTTGTGACTCATGATATTCAAGAAGCTTTAAAATTAGGAACAAAAGTGTTAATTATGGATCAAGGTCAAATTCAACAATTTGATACTCCTGAAAATATTATCAAATATCCAGCAAATAATTTCGTAAAAAAACTCGTTTCTAAAAACGAGTCCTAATTTTGATAATAATTTTCTCCCCAAGTAGACATCGCATCTAAAATAGGTTTTAAACTATAACCAAGTTCCGTTAAAGAATATTCAACGCGTGGAGGAACTTCAGGATAAACAGTACGTGTTAATAAACCACTTTGTTCCATTTGTCTAAGTTGGGCTGTTAAAACCTTTTGGCTAACGTGACCAATTGATTTCTTCAATTCACCAAAACGTTTAGTACCAGGAAGAAGATCTCTTAAAATCAAGACTTTCCATTTATCACTAATAAGTGTTAAGGTTGTTTCAACTGGGCAAGCAGGTAATTGTTGTTTTTCCATTTTTATCTCCTTTAGTATCTAAAAGATACTTAGTATATTATATATACTATTATAAATAAAAGAAAAGAGGTATGCAAGAGATGAACTATTTAAAAATGTTAGTAGATGATTTTCATTCAACTGTTGTTGCTACATTAGATCAACAAGGGTATCCACAAACAAGAGCTATTGATATGATGCTCTATGATAAAGAAGGTGTGTATTTTCTGACGGCTAAAGGGAAAGCCTTTTATCAACAACTTATTCAACAAAATTTTATGTCATTAACTGCTTTAAAAGATAAAAAAGCAATCTCCTTAAAAGGAAAAGTTAAATGTATACATCATACGTATTTAGATGAAATCTTTCAAAAAAATACGTATATGCAAAAAATATATCCTGAAAATACTAGAGATATATTAGAAGTCTTTTGTTTATATGAAGCAACAGGTGAATATTTTGATATTACTGCTTCGAGTAGTATTATTAAAGAAACATTTACAATTGGAAGTATTGAAAAAGAAACAGGATATTTTATTAATGATACATGTATTAGGTGTTTGAAATGTCTAGATGTTTGTCCACAAAAATGTGTTCATGTTGATCAAAAAGTAAAAATTGATCAAAGACATTGTTTAAGTTGTGGAAGATGTCTAGAAATATGTCCTGTTCGTGCGATAGAAAGGGAAATTTAGATGAACCAAGAAGAAAGAAGAAAATATTTGATTCAAGAATTACTTGATGAAAGAGAAGAATATTGTCACATTGAAATTCCTCAAAATGAAAGTTCACAAAAACTTTTATTGAGAGATTTGATGAATGTTCGAGAACCTAAAAAAATAAAAAGTGAATTTTATCGTATTCAAGATGCTTATTTACAAACAGCAATTGAAGAAAAAGGAATTGTAGATGTCAATGATTTAAAACCTATCCAAGAAGGTATTTATTTGTGGCAAGGAGATATTACAACTTTAAAATGTGATGCCATCGTTAATGCTGCTAATAGTCAAATGACAGGATGCTATATTCCTCATCATCGTTGTATTGATAATTGTATCCACAGCTATGCTGGAATGCAGCTTCGATATGCTTGTTATCAAATAATGGAAAAACAAGGAAAACCCGAAGCTACAGGAAAAGCTAAAATAACCAAAGCTTATAATTTACCAAGTCGCTATATCTTACATACAGTAGGTCCGATTATTTATTCAACGGTGACTAAAAAAGATGAAGAATTACTGGCTTCATGTTATCGTAGTTGTTTAGAATTTGCAGCTGCATATCGATTAGAAAGTATTGCTTTTTGTTGTATTTCTACTGGTGAATTCCACTTTCCTAAAGAACTTGCAACAAAGATTGCAATTAAAACAGTTAAAGAATATTTAAAAAATGAAACAAGTATAAAGAAGGTGATTTTTAATGTTTTCAAAGACGAAGATCGAGACATCTATGAAAGATATTTGCGCTAAAATACAAGAAGCGGATGCTATTGTTATTGGAGCAGGTGCAGGACTTTCTACGGCTGCTGGATATGAATATGCAGGAGAAAGATTTAATAGGTATTTTAGTGATTTTGAAGAAAAATATGGAATTCATGATATGTATTCAGGAGGTTTTTATCCTTATGATACTTTAGAAGAATATTGGGCTTGGTGGTCAAGACAAGTTTATTACAATCGATATGTAGATCATTTAGATTTATATCAAAAACTCTTTCAACTTGTTAAAGATAAAGATTATTTTGTTTTAACAACTAATGTGGATCATTGTTTTCAAAAAGCAAATTTTGATAAACAAAGATTATTTTATACACAAGGGGATTATGGCTTATTTCAATGTTCATCTCCTTGTCATCAAGAAACATATGATAATGAAGAACTTATTAAAAAGATGATTGAACAACAAAAGGATATGAAAATTCCTACATCTTTAATTCCTTATTGTCCTCATTGTGGAAAACCAATGACAATGAATTTAAGATGTGATGATACTTTTGTTGAAGATGAAGGATGGCATCAAGCTTATTTTAGATATCAAGATTTTATCAGAAGACATCAAGATTTAAAAATTGTTTATCTTGAATTAGGTGTAGGACAAAATACACCAGGTATTATTAAATATCCATTTTTTAGATTTGTTGAAAGAAATAAAAATGCAACTTATATTTGTATTAATAAAGATACTTATTGTCCTCAATCCATGGAAAAAAGAGCATATTGTATAAGTGAAGATATAAAGAATGTTATTGATGGTTTATTAAAAATTAAATTGGAAAAATAGTATATTTATACAGTTTTTAATCAACTTGTGATAGATCCAGAAGACCCGTTAAAATATGGATTCCAATTAAAAAAATAAGATGGTGCGTAAAAACATCATCTTTTTGCTATATGTTGATCAATAAAAAATAAATTTAATGGAAAATATTTTGAACTATTTGTCCATTGAAAGAAAAAAGAGGAAAACTAAAATAATCATAGAAATGAAACAAGTTTGACACAAATACATCACTAGAAAAAACTTAATGTAACAAGTGAAGAAGATGTTTTAAAAATTATTAATTAAAAAATAAACAGTTTGAAATAGATGCTATCTCAAACTGTTTTTTAATATAAATTATTCAATTAAAAGAAAGATTTAAAGGAGTAGTTGATTCTTTTGTACCATGAGGAAGACGTTTTTTTAAAGGAATGACTTTAAAACCCGGGCATAGATACATAAAAGGGGAATAACGTAATTCATGGCTAAGTATAGAAATAACTGTTTTTTGATCTAAAGATGTATAAACATCAAAAACAAGGTCAAAATCTAAAGGATGAATGTTTTTTAATTGAATGCGAGAATCTTTATGATTTTTAATCATTAATTTAAAAATGTGATAGTTACCTGCTGTAATACATAATTTCATGAAAGCACCTCCTTTTATAGTTTGAACAAAAGCATAAATAATATGAATAAAAATAGACAATTTTTATTAAAAAAATTATAATAAAGGAAACGGGGAGCTTTTTGCTGAGAGTAAGTATTGACTTAGACCCATAACCTGATTTGGATAATGCCAACGTAGGAGATATAGACGTTAACAGAGTTCAACAGGACTCTCTTTTTATTTCCAGGGAAATAAAAAAAGAATATTGTAAAGAAAGAAGGAAATTTGATGAAATTAAATAAAGAAGATTTATTATTGTATGGAGTAACAGATTCAAAATATTTAAAAGGAAGAAAAATGTCGGAATTAGTTGAAGAAGCCATTCTTGGTGGTGTAACAATGATTCAACTAAGAGAAAAAGAAATGACACATGAATCATTTAAACAAGAAGCATTGGATGTTCAAAGTGTGTGTCAAAAACATCATGTTCCTTTGATTATTAATGATGATGTTGAATTGTGTAAAGAAATTGATGCAGATGGGGTCCATATTGGGCAAGATGATTTAAATTTAAAAGAAGCAAGAAAAATATTAGGTGAAGATAAAATTATTGGTGTATCTGCACATAATTATGAAGAAGCAAAAATAGCTTTAGAAAATGGGGCTGATTATTTAGGTGTCGGAGCTATTTTTGCAACTCAAACAAAAGATGATGCACAAAATATTTCAATGGAAACATTAAATGAAATTTGTCAAAAAGTTGATATTCCTGTGGTTGCTATTGGTGGTATTAATCAAGTGAATATCTTAGAATTTATGGGGGTTGCTATTGATGGTGTTGCTATCGTTTCAAGTATTTTTGGAAGTAATGATATCCAAAAAGCAAGTAGCCTATTAAAAGATAAAATTCAAAGAGTTATCTCTAATAAAATGCCAACTTGCCTTACAATTGCAGGTAGTGATAGTAGTGGAGGTGCAGGAATTCAGGCAGATTTAAAAACAATGCTTGCTAATCGTGTTTATGCCATGTCGGTTATTGCAGCACTAACAGCTCAAAATACTACAGGAGTGGATACTATTTATGATGTTGATGCTTCTTTTGTGGCTAGTCAAATGGATAGTGTGTTTACAGATATTTATCCAATGGCTGTTAAAATTGGAATGGTTTCTCAAAAAGAAGTCATTTTATCTATTAGTGGAAAGTTAAAACAATATCATGCACGTAATATCGTTGTTGATCCTGTGATGGTGGCTACAAGTGGGGCAAAACTTATTAGTGATGAAGCTATTGATACATTAAAAGAAAATCTCTTCCCACTCGCATCGGTTTTAACACCAAATATTCCTGAAGCCGAAGTTTTATCAGGATTAAAAATCAATAATGAAGAAGAAATGTTAACAGCAGCTAAATATATTGGAGATCATTATCATTGTGCAGTATTACTTAAAGGCGGACATCAAATCAATGATGCCAATGATTTACTTTATAAAGAAGGTAATTATCAATGGTTTAAAGGAAAACGTATTAATAACAATAATACTCATGGTACGGGATGTACTTTATCAAGTGCGATTGCTTCTTATTTAGCACGAGGTGAAAATTTGGAAAATGCTGTTAAAAAAGCTAAAGATTATATTTCGGGAGCGCTTGCGGCAATGCTTGATTTAGGACAAGGACAAGGACCAATGGATCATGGTTATGTTTTAGATAAAAAAGATTAGACGAATTGTCTATTTTATAGGTATAATAGTGGCGGGTGATGAAAATGAATTATTATGAAGAAGCCTTGAAATTACATGAAAAACATCAAGGGAAAATACATACGGAATTAAATTGTGAAATTAATACAATGGATGATATGTCTGTTGTTTATACGCCAGGGGTTGCTGAACCTTGTCGTAAGATTGCTGAAAATGAAGAAGATGTTTATCGTTATACAACAAAATCAAATACAATTGCTGTTGTCTCAAATGGAACAGCTGTTTTAGGACTTGGAAATATTGGAGCCAAAGCTTCGATTCCAGTCATGGAAGGAAAAGCTGCTCTATTTAAAAAATTCGGAGATGTCAATGCGGTACCTATTTGTTTAGATACACAAGATAAAGAAGAATTGATTCAAACAGTTAAAAATATTGCACCATGTTTTGGTGGAATCAACTTAGAAGATATTGCTTCTCCAGATTGTTTTGAAATCGAAGAAAGATTAGATCAAATGTTAGATATTCCTGTATTCCATGATGATCAACATGGAACAGCTGTTGTTGTTTTAGCGGCCTTATATAACGCTTTAAGAGTGACAAAAAAAGATATCAAAGATATTACAGTTGTTTTAAATGGGCCAGGAGCTGCAGGAACAGCTATTATTAAAATGATGCATACAGCCGGTGTTGGTAAAATTATTGCAGTGGATGAATTTGGAATTTTATATAAAGATAGACAAGAAGGACTTATTCCTCATAAGCGTGCTTTATGTGATATTACTAATCCTGATAATATGCAAGGTACATTAGCTGATGCATTAAAAGGTGCAGATGTTTTTGTAGGTGTTTCTAAACCAAATCTAGTAACTGATGAAATGGTTCATTCAATGAACAATGATCCAATTATCTTTGCAATGGCAAATCCTGAACCAGAAATTACTTATCAAAAAGCCAAAGCAGCAGGAGCAAGAGTTGTTGGAACAGGTCGTTCTGATTATCCAAATCAAATTAATAATGTTTTAGCTTTCCCTGGTATTTTTAAAGGAGCATTAGAAGCAAGAGTTCCTTCAATTACACCAGAAATGAAAGTAGCTGTGGCTAAAGCTATTGCAGATACAATCAGTGATGAAGATTTAAATGAAGAAAATATCATGCCAAAAATCTTCAATAAAGATGTGACAGCAGCTGTTGCTAATGCAATTAAACAATTTGCTAAATAAAAAAGATATTAACAAAATAAATGACCCTACCTATTTGGTAGGGCTATTTCATATAATTATATTATCATAGTTGAAGTGAAAGAAATCAATGATGAATATGGGTAGAGAGAATAGGGTGAAAATGATCAATGAAAATAATTGAGATAAAAGATAGAAATGATCAACTATTAAATATACTTGTAAATGTTTGGAAAGATTCTGTAAAAGCCACACATACATTTTTAAATGAACAAGAAATTGAACATATTAAAGAATATGTTCCAATGGCATTAAAGAGTGTTGAACATTTGATGGTTGTAGATAATGATGAAGCTGTGGGATTTATGGGAATTGAAAATCATAAATTAGAGATGTTGTTTATAGCTTCTAACCAAAGAGGAAAAGGACTGGGTAAAGCTTTACTACACTATGGTATGAAGAATTATGATGTTTGTGAATTAACGGTAAATGAACAAAATCCACAGGCTATTGGTTTTTATGAAGCAATGGGATTTAAAACATATAAGAAAACAGAATTAGATGAAGAAGGAAACCCTTATCCGCTGTTATATATGAAATTAGATAGATAAGATTTTATAGAATTGTTTAAAAAATTAATTATAATGAATATGAAAAAAGAACAACAAACGGTTCACCTTGGATGAAATAACTACCACACACTTTTCTAGAGACAGGAGGTAGTTATTTTTTGTTATATATAGAAGTAATTTTACAATGATATCTATTACTGACATGCTTAATGCAAGTGTCCATACTAAATAATATATAACAAAAATGATTCTATTATGATAGAATGATACAAGGAGGTACATAGTATGGAAGTTATGCTTATTGTTGGGTTATTTGCTTCATCTGCGCTTTCCTTAAATTTTATTGTTAATCAAAAATATAAATTAGCAGGATCAATGAATATTATTAACTTATGTTTAGTGGTAGCGACAGCTTATCAATTTGATCAAGTAAAGAATATTGTTTGGTTATTTGGAATTGCGGCAGGAGTTGTACTTGTTTATTTTGTAGTAAGATTTCTTTTAAAGAAGAAGAAAAAAGAAAAACAACAATCTATTGAAAATAAGGTTGTTGATGTAGACGTTGTAGATAAGGAGAATTAGAGAATGGAAAAAGTATTAATTGAAATTGAAATGGAAAATGGAGATGTGATGAAAGGAGAACTTTATCCTGAAGTTGCACCAATTACAGTAGAAAACTTTTTAAAATTAATTGATGAAGATTTCTTTGCGGGATTAATTTTCCATAGAGTTATCCCAGGATTTATGATTCAAGGTGGGGGATATACAAAAGATTTTAAAGAAAAACATTGTGATTCTATTAAAGGTGAATTTAAAAGCAATGGTGTTAACAATGAATTAAAACATACAGAAGGTGTTTTATCTATGGCTAGAACAATGATCAAAGATTCAGCATCTTCACAATTCTTTATTATGCATAAACCAGCACCACATTTAGATGGTGAATATGCTGCATTTGGTAAAATTACTGAAGGTTTAGATATTGTAGATCAAATTGCCAATGTCCCTACAAATTTCCAAGATTGTCCAACAACACCAGTTGTGATCAAAACAATTAGAAGAGCGTAATTGTATGAAAGTAATGTTTATATCAGATCTTCATGGTTCTTATTATTGGGCAAATAGGGCCATTGAAAAATATCATGAAGAAAAAGCGGATAAACTTATTATTTTAGGGGATATTTTATATCATGGACCACGTAATGATTTACCTAAGGATTATAATTGTAAGAAGGTTATTGCTTTATTAAATCCTTTAAAGAAGGATATTATTGCAGTTAGAGGAAATTGTGATAGTGAAGTTGATCAAATGGTTTTAGATTTCCCTATGCGTAGTGACTATGCTTTGATGGATGTTGATCAACATCATTTCTTTATGACACATGGACATTTATTTAATGAAGATCAACTTCCTTTATTAAATGAAAATGATATTTTGATTTATGGACATTTTCATAAACCACTTGCTAAAAAAGAAAACGGTATTTATATTTTAAATCCGTCTTCGATTTCTTTACCTAAAGAAGGTACGAATAGTTATGGTATTTATGAAAATGACTGTTTTACAATTAAAACATTTGATAATGAAATTGTAAAACAAATACAATTAGATTAATGAAAGAATCGTTTGATAGATAATATCAAGCGATTTTTTTAATGTGTGCCGGGCATGGCACTAATTCAGTTGGAGATAAACCAACCACAGGTATTTACCGCAAGTGTAATGAACTACAAGTCGATGTCAGTGATGGCAAGGATGGAGGAAGTGGTGTAGTGATTCTTTTGAGCGTACGAACAGAAACTTGATATAAGGCTAAATGGTGGATGAGATTGCATTACAAATCGAAGTCCAAAAGGTAAACGTAAAACCAAGACAGTAAATCAAGACGTTGTAAAAGTTAGAGGATTAGTGAATTACCCCGGGAGGTCTTGTGAACAACGAATTCCAGTAAACTTAAAAAACAGTAATGGTACCGTTGGTCGAAAAAGGTTTGTCACAAGAAGTCAGCTGAGGTCGTAGTAGGTAGGACACACAATACTGAAGGACCTAATGTTTATATGATGTTTACTCGTCATAAGCAATGTTTGAACAGTTCGAAATCGAGAATGGTCTCATAATTGGAAATCGTAATTCCATGGAGATAAAGGTAGAGGGAATGGTTTCAAATATATTTACATAAAAATAACCTTCTTGTTAAAAAGTCCGTGCAAATTTATGAAAAGTATGGTATTTTTAGTTATGGCAGGAGGGATAGTCTATGGTTAAATATATTGATATCGCAGATGATATTAGAAGTAAGATTTTTGATAAAAAATATACATATGGACAAAAACTCCCTTATGAATATGTATTATGTGTTGCTTATCATTGTAATAAAGAAACAATGAAAAAAGCCTTGGATATATTAGTAAAAGAAGGATTGATTGTAAGAAGAAGAGGGGCAGGAACTTTTGTAAAGGATTATGATGCTTCTTCAGAAGATTCAACTCAACTTAAACAATCAGGATTGGGTTTAACACGAAAATTAAAAGGCAAAGGTGAATTAAAAAGTGAAATTATTGAATTTTCGGTTATACCGAGTGATGAGCATATATCTAAAAAATTACAAATAGAAGAGGGATCCTTTGTCTATCATATTATTAGAAAAAGAGTGTTTGATGATAAACCGTATTGTTTAGAAATCACATACATGCCTATTTCTATTATTCCAAATTTAAAATTAGAGCATTTGAAAGGCTCGATATACCAGTATATTGAAAAAGAATTAAAATTAAAGATACAAAGTACGCATAAAACTATACGTGCTCATCTATCGAGTCCGTTAGAACAAGAAAATTTGGGATTGAAGGAATATGAACCATATATTGAAGTTGAACAAACGGCATATTTAAGTAGTGGGATTATCTTTGAATATTCATTTACGAGATATCATTACAACAATTTTGAACTTCAAACAGTAACGGTTCAATAGCCAAAAAACATAAAAAAACGCTGTCTAAATGATAGCGTTTTCTTTTTTTTACAAAAAAATCAAAAAAATAACCGTTTTCAAAAACGTTGAAAAACCCTTATTTTATGCGGTTTTTTTAAAGATTATGTTTTTTTAAATTAAAAGTATGGTACTTTTAATTTAAAAAAACATTGACTTTTATTTGCATAATAGATTATACTATTAGTGTCAAAAAAATATTTAAGGGAGGAAAAATTTATGGACAAAATGGCGGATGTCTTAGGTCGCGCTGGTGCATGGTGCGGTCAAAACAAATATTTATCTGCAATTAAAAATGCGTTCC
>NZ_JABWDK010000037.1:0-15570 GCF_013361255.1 Faecalibacillus sp. H12
CTTATTACCAGATGGTGGAGATCGTTATTTATCAACACCTTTAATTCAAGATTAGATAGGGGAATTTAAATGATTGAAAAATTAAGACATAATTTCCGTAACGGACGAATGTGTAAATAGTTTCATTTATTCATAAAACAATATATAATATTTATACAAAAGAAAGAAGAGGAAATTAAAATGGCAGTAACTAAAAGAGAAGATAGAAAATTTAAATTTGAAACATTACAATTACATGTAGGACAAGAACAACCAGATCCAGCAACAGATGCAAGAGCAGTACCTATTTATCAAACAACATCTTATGTATTTAAAAATAGTGCACATGCTGCAGCACGTTTTGAATTAGCAGATGCAGGGAACATCTATGGACGTTTAACAAACTCTACACAAGGTGTATTTGAAGATCGTATTGCCGCTTTAGAAGGTGGGGTAGCAGGTTTAGCTGTTGCTTCTGGAGCAGCTGCAATCGCTTATACTATTCAAGCTTTAGCAGGACAAGGTGAACATATCGTTGCTCAAAAAACAATTTATGGGGGAACTTCTAACTTATTAGCACATACATTTACTCAATATGGAATTACAACTACTTTCGTAGATGCTCATAATTTACAAGAAGTTGAAGATGCAATTCAAGAAAACACAAAAGCAATTTATTTAGAAACTTTAGGAAATCCTAATAGTGATATTCCTGATATCGATGCAATTAGTGCAATCGCTAAAAAACATGGATTACCAGTTGTTGTTGATAATACATTTGGTACACCATATCTATTTAGACCAATTGAACATGGTGCTGATATCGTTGTTCATAGTGCTACTAAATTTATTGGTGGTCATGGTACAAGTTTAGGCGGTGTCATTGTTGATGGTGGTACTTATGATTGGGCTAAGAGTGGACGTTATCCATGGATCAGTGAACCTAACCCAAGTTATCATGGAGTGAAATTTACTGAAGCTGCAGGACCAGCTGCTTTCGTTACTTATATTAGAGCAATCTTATTAAGAGATACAGGAGCTACAATTTCTCCATTCAATGCATTCTTATTATTACAAGGTACAGAAACATTATCTTTAAGAATTGATCGTCATAATGAAAATACTAAAAAAGTTGTTGAGTTCTTACAACAACATCCAGCAGTAGAAAAAGTAAATCATCCTTCATTACCAGATCATCCAGATCATGCTTTATATGAAAAATATTTCCCAAATGGTGGAGGATCAATCTTTACTTTTAATATTAAAGGTGGCGTAGAAGAAGCTCATAAATTTATTGATAATTTACAAGTATTCTCATTACTTGCTAATGTCGCTGATGTTAAATCATTAGTTATTCATCCAGCAACAACTACACATTCACAATTAACAGAAGAAGAATTAGCTGATGTTGGAATTCAACCTAATACAATTCGTTTATCAATTGGTACAGAACATATTGATGATATCTTATTTGATTTAAAAGAAGCTTTAGATCAAATTTAAAAACTTGGCAAATGCCAAGTTTTTTTATTCTGTTTCAGTTGTTGAATCTGAATTTGTATTTTCATTTGATGAAGAATCATCGGTTGTATTTTGTGATGAATCACTTTCATCGCTGTTTGTTGTATTATCACTTGATGTACTTTCTTCATTTTTAGATGAAGAAGATTTTTCTTGTTGGGTTTCTTTTTTTGTAGATGTTGACTTGTCTGTTTTTGTTTTATTTTGTTGATCTACTTGTTTTTCTAATTGATTAATTTGTTTTTGTTGATCTTGATAATGTTCATATGCAAAATAGCCACCAACTCCTGCACCAGCAATTAAAAGTAAAATAAGTAACGTGATAAAGAAAGTAGAAATTTTAGAACGTCCATTTTTTTTCTTTTTCACTTTCGTTTTTGTCTTCTTTCTTGTTACCTTTTTTGTTTTAGGTCTTTTTTTATTTTTTGTATAGGAATAATCAGTATTATCATAGTATTCTTTTTCTAAATCATCTTGTTGATTATCGTTTTCATCTATATTTTCTTCTTCATCGTTGAATTTAAATCTTTCAGCCATAATTATCACCTCGCTATCATTTTATATATCAATATGAATTGAATTTGAACTTTTTATGTGAATTATTCAAAAATATTTGACTTTAGATATGAATTTTGTTTTTATAAATAGAGAAAGTGAGGATAAAAGATGGATAATTTGGAGTATTTAAAAGAAGTAGAAAAGAGTATTCAAAAAAAATATAAGAAAAAATTATGGAGACCTTTTTGCAAGGCTATTAATCAATATGAATTAGTAAAACCTGGAGATAAAATTGCTGTATGTATTTCTGGTGGAAAAGATTCTATGTTGATGGCTAAGCTCTTTCAAGAATTAAAAAGACATAATAAATTTGAATTTGAACTTGTTTTTATGGTAATGGATCCTGGGTACAATAAAGTAAATAGACAAATGATCATTGATAATTCGAAAAAATTAAATATTCCAATTCAAATATTTGATTCACAAATATTTGATTCTGTTTTTAATATAGAAAAATCTCCTTGTTATTTATGTGCGAGAATGAGAAGAGGACATTTATATGCTAAGGCAAAGGAATTAGGATGTAATAAGATTGCTTTGGGACATCACTATGATGATGTTATTGAAACTATTTTAATGGGTATGCTTTATGGAGCACAAATTCAAACAATGATGCCTAAACTTCATAGTTTGAATTTTGAAGGAATGGAACTTATTAGACCGATGTATCTTATTCGTGAAGATGATATTAAGGCATGGAGAGATGAACATGAATTAACATTTTTACAATGTGCATGTAAATTTACTGAAGAAAATCAAGATGCTCATGATGAAGAAAATGCTTCTAAACGTTTAGAAATTAAACAATTAATTAAGGATTTAAAGAAAGTAAATCCTTTTGTTGAAGGAAATATTTTTAAAAGTGTAGAAAATGTCAATTTAAAAACAATTGTTGCTTATAAAGATGATGAAGGAAAACATCTGTTTTTAGAACATTATGATGATTGATCGTGTAGAAATACACGATTTTTAAATAAAAAACATATCAATGATATGTTTATTAGATAATATATTCAATTTGATATCCATGTAAATCAGCAAGATCTTCTAAAGTATAGGATTCTAAATAATCAGTAATAACTTTATTTAATCCTTTATAAAAAGGAAGAGTTAAACATTCACTATAACGAGGACATTGATTAGGTTCAGTTTCTAAACAGGCAACACAAGCGATTGGACCTTCAACAGCAACTAAAATATCTTTTGCTGTATATTTATTCATATCTCTTGTAAGAGAATATCCACCTTGGGCACCTCTAACGCTTTTAATAAGTCCTGCACGAATTAAAGGAGTAGCTATTTGTTCAAGATATTTGATAGAAATTTCTTGTCTTTTAGCAACATCTTTAAGAGATATATTTCCTTGTTCTTTATTTTGGGCTAAATCAATCATTAATCTTAGAGCATAACGCCCTCTTGTTGATATTTTCATATGACCACCTCTTGTCTATTATAACATCTTTTTTAGATAATTCCTAGAGAAATTATATGAATTAAATAAAAAGAAAAAAGACTAAAGTCTTTATTCTTGTTCAATAAATGTATTATAGATAGCACGAATTGCGTCATTAAAGTGAATGTTTTTAACACCAACAATGATATTTAATTCTGAAGAACCTTGATCAATCATTTTAACATTGATTTTTTTATTAGCTAAAGCTGTAAATACTTTTGCTGCAACTCCACGACCATCTTTCATACCACGGCCAACGATAGCAATTAAAGCAAGGTCAGATTCAAGTTCAATTGAATCAGGTTCAACGGCACGATGCAAGTTAGCTAAAATTTCTTGTTCATGTTCAATGAATGAATTTAATTCAACAATTACGTTCATTGTATCAATACCAGAAGGCGTATGTTCATAAGATAGACCAGCTTCTTCAATAACTTGTAAAACTTTTCTACCAAAACCAATTTCATCATTCATCATATCTTTTTCAATCATGATTGTCGCAAAACCTTGTTTACCAGAAATACCAGTAATAATATGATCTGGTTTATGCACAGTACTTTCAACGATTAAAGTTCCAGCATCTTCAGGTTTATTAGTATTTTTGATTACAATAGGAATTCCTTGAGAACGAATAGGGAAAACAGCATTTTCATGTAAAACACTTGCTCCCATGTAAGAAAGTTCACGTAATTCTTTATAAGTGATTGTTCCAATCACTTCTGGATTTTTAACAATACGTGGATCAGCAACTAAGAATCCTGAAACATCTGTCCAGTTTTCATAAAGTTTAACTTGTCCACATTTAGCAACGATAGAACCAGTTACATCACTTCCTCCACGAGAGAAAGTTCTAATTTTTGTAGGATCTTCACTACATGAACCATAGAATCCAGGAATAACACAATTTTCTACTTCACTTAATTTTTTAGATAAAACAGGATCTGTTTTTTTATCATCATAATTTCCATGTTCATCGATAAAGATACATGTTGCAGGATCAACAAATTCAAATCCTAAATAATTTGCAAGTAAGATACCATTTAAATATTCCCCACGACTTGCTGCATATTCTTCACTGATTTGATTTTGGAAGTTTTTCTTAATAACTTCAAATTCTTCAGTAAGATCAACTGTTAAATTAAGTTCATCGATAATACTTTGATAACGATCTTTGATTGTATCAAAAGTACATTCAAACTCTTGTTCACTTTCTGCGTTATATGCTTTGTATAATAAATCAGTAACTTTGATATCATCTTTAAAACGTTTACCAGGCGCTGAAGGTACAACAAAACGACGATCTGGATCACTTTTGATAATGTCACCGACTTTTTTAAATTGATGGGCATCTGCAAGAGATGAACCACCGAATTTGACGATTTTCACCATAATAATTCTCCCCTCATATTAATGATAATAAAATATCACTTTTTTCAAGTATATTCAATATTTTTTCAATATTGAAAAAATAAAACAATAAAAATATAATAATATTATATAGAAAAGAGGTCGACATTATGAGAGAAAATATGACATTTCTTACAAATTACTATCAAATAAGAGAAATGACAATTGATCGTATGAAAGAAATTATTGATCAAAATAAAAATGCAAAGGAAGGCGGTACTGTCTTTTTTGGAGATTCTATCACCCAATTTATGGATATAGAAAAATATTTTCCTGAAATAGATAATAAATATAATTGTGGTATTGGTGGAATTACTTCCACAATGCTGCTTCATTTTATTGATGAAGGAGTTTTAAAATTTAAACCTAAACAACTTGTTTATATGATTGGTACGAATGATTTAGGAAAAACAGTTATGCAATCACCTAAAGATATTGCTATTAATGTCAAAGAACTTGTAGAAACCGTACATTATAATTTACCTGAATGTGAAATTTATGTGGTCTCACCATTACCATGTTTACCAATGCATGATTATAAACATACACCTGGTGTATTGAGAAGTAATGATTTATTAAAAATGATTTATAAGGAATTTAAGAAGACAATTCCTTATGAATATGTAACTTTTATTAATGCTTATCCAATATTATGTAATAAAAAAGGTGAACCTGTTGAAGTTTACTATGAAGATGGACTTCATATTAATCATGAAGGATATGTGCGTTATACAAATTGTTTAAAAGAATATATTTTATAATAAGAAAATAATAACGATGAATACATTTGAAAATATAATAACAAGAAGAAGTACAAAAAAATATTTAGATAAAGAAGTTAGTCAAGAATTGTTAGAGAAAATTATAGAAACAGGAAGATATGCACCAAGTGGAGGCAATAGTCAAAGTAATCATTTTCTAGTTATTCAAAATAAACAAATAATCGCTCATTTAGTTAAAATGGTTGAAAAGGCGTTTTCTCAAATGGAAATTACCGAAAATATGTATAGAAGTTTACAAAATTCAATCAATCTTTCTAAAAAGGGTGGATATGTATTTTGTTATAATGCACCTGTTTTGATTATTGTTGCCAATAAAAAAGATTATGGAAATAATCAAGCGGATTGTGCTCTTGCTCTTGAAAATATGATGCTTGAAGCTAATGATTTAGATTTAGGAAGTTGTTATATTAATCAATTAAAATGGCTCAATGAAGATCAAAAAAATTTATCTTATTTACAAAGTTTAGGTATGAAAGATGATGAAAGAGTTTATGGTTCTTTAATTGTTGGTTATCCTGATACAAATGATGGCAAACCTTTAAGAAAACCATTACCTAGAAAAGGAAATGAAGTGACATGGCTTTAGAAAATAATGAAGATGATAACTAATGGATGTTATCATCTTTTTTAATATATCTTATTTACAAATTAAATTATGAAGATTTTGTTTATATTTATTTCCAATAGGAAGTGTTATTTTGTTTTTTAACTCAATGAACTTTTCTTTTATACAAATGACATTATTTAAATTAACTAGATAAGATTTATGGCATTGAATAAATTCATTGCCTAATTTTTTTTGAATTTTCTTTAAAGTGTATCTTAATGTATAATCAGAGATAGATGTATGAATAACAATATAATTTCTATATGACTCTATATAAAGAATGTTATTTTTGATTATATGATAATTTATTTTCCCACTCTTTAAAGAAATTGTATTTGCTTTTTTTAATAAATAGTCTTTACTTTTAAGAATTGCTTGATGTAAATCTTCGTATAATAATAAATCACGTATATAGTAATTAATATATATATTTTGATAATCGAATACATTACTGTTTTTTATTAAAACATAAATAATAATAGCATTTTTTTGGATTTCATTTAAATGAGATATGATTGCTAAATTTTCAAGTATGATAACATCATAAATTGTTTCTTTTTCAAATGAAGAAGATATTTGCACTTTTAATTCAAGTTCGTCAGAAATTTTATTTATGAAATCTGAATTTATTTTACTTTTCAATAACCATAGAATTTTAATCATCTAAAATACCTTCTTCCACTTTTTTTAAATGTTCCCATAGATTAATATTATCATTTTCTAAAACAGATAATATGTGATATTTATCTATAAAAGTAATACCTTCTTTTTTCATTATTTCTATTCCACGAAGATAATTAGATTTATCAACTCCTAATAATGAATCGAATATAATTTCATCACCTGATTTTAAACATACTTTAAAAAGGATATTATACCCCTCATTATAAATATATTGAGTTGATATTTTTTCATAAGTAATCGTAATATTTTCAATTATTGAATATTTAATTTCTTGTATACCTTTTTTTAAAATGAAATATTCCCAAGTTTCTATTAAACTTGATGGTTGTACTATTAAAATAGAATTGTTGCTTAAATACCATTTAGGTGTAAATACCATTGGTAAAATAATAAATAGGTAAATAAGAACACCAACGACAATTATAAGTTCTTTATTTATAAATGGAAAATAGGTCATGAATAATCGTATACTGATTGCATAAAAAGAAAAGTAAATCATTATAAGTAATATTTTCCAAATGATAGATCTGTTTTCTTTTTTTATTTCAAATTTATATTTCATATAAATCACTCCTCTTTCTATTTATAATATAATCTAAAAAATACATAATGCCTACATTTTAGGGACAAATAGATTTTTTTAGGGATGAAATAAAAAATGGTGCAAATTCGCACCATCATGATTTTATTTTTGTAACTCCTTGTTTTTTTCTCTTTCTAACATATCTTGATAAGAATAAACACAACCACAATAATTTTGTCGATAAAGATTATATAATGTGGCGAACTTAACGGATTTTAAATAACCATTGTTCTTTTTAAAATCACTGAAAAGAAATTGTGTTTTTTCTTGATTAAAGCTTGCTCCAATTTCATTGATCCATTGACTATTTTTG
The DNA here is from genome assembly GCF_013361255.1 of Faecalibacillus sp. H12. Taxonomy (NCBI): domain Bacteria; kingdom Bacillati; phylum Bacillota; class Erysipelotrichia; order Erysipelotrichales; family Coprobacillaceae; genus Faecalibacillus; species Faecalibacillus sp. H12. Next base: position 7,888 of record NZ_JABWDK010000037.1, read on the forward strand.
TGTGGAGAAACACTTAAAACAGTTGTCCAATAATCAAAGTGATGTAAAGATGCATAATCATAAGCATCTTTCATTCTCTTTGAATAACAAAGATAACAACGTTTTCCACCTTCAGGTTCATCTTTATATTGAGAAATATCTTTTAGATATTCTTTTGGTTGATATTCTTTTTCAACAACTTGAATATTTTGATTGAAATCTTGATTAAAGCGTTGAATAAAATTTTCTAATTCATGAAATCGTCGAAAATACTCGGTATCTGGATAAATGTTTGAATTAGAGTAATAAATAGTTATATCGAAAAATTCAGATATTTCTTTTAAAACGTTTCCGCTACATGGACCACAACAAACATGGAGAAGTAGGGTGGGTTTTGTACCTTTTATTTTTTCTAATTCTTCTTTGAATTTTAAGTCGTAATTGATTTTCATTATAAAATCATCATGCTATCACCAAAGCTAAAGAAACGATATTTTTCTTTGACAGCTTCTTTGTAAGCTTTGAAAATAAGTTCTTTTGAAGCAAAGGCACTAATCAACATCAATAATGTTGATTTAGGTAAATGGAAGTTTGTGATTAAACAATCAATAGCTTCAAATTTATATCCAGGGTAAATAAAGATATCTGTATTTTCACTTGTTGCTTTAAATTTACCATATTTTTTCATATTAGCTTCTAGAGTACGTGTTGATGTAGTTCCTACCGCAATAATTCTTTGACCATTTGCTTTAGCTTTATTTAGTTTATCAGCGACTTCTTCACTGATTATATAGAATTCACTATGCATGTGATGATCTAAAACATTTTCTTCTTTAACAGGTCTAAACGTTCCAAGACCAACATGTAAACATACATCAAGAATTTCAATACCCTTATCTTTTATTTTTTGATTGATTTCTTCAGTAAAATGTAAGCCAGCTGTAGGAGCTGCTGCACTTCCTTCAATTTTAGCGTAAACTGTTTGATATCTATTTTTATCTTCAAGTTTTTCTTTAATATAAGGAGGTAAAGGCATTGTTCCTAATTGATCTAAGATTTCGTAGAAGATACCATCGTATATCATTTCAAAAACACGAATACCTTCATCTTTGATTTCAATACATTTTGCTTTTAATAAGCCTTCGCCAAAAGTAATGACTGTATTCATTTTTACAATACGTGCATTACCGCATAAACATTCCCAAGTATCTTTCTTTAATTCTTTTAATAAAAGAACTTCAACATGTCCATTTGTTTCTTCTTTAATTCCAAATAAACGAGCAGGAATAACTTTTGTATTATTTCTTACTAAAACATCACCTGGTTTTAAATAATCAAGAATATCATAAAAATGTCTGTGTTCAATATTTCCGTTTTCTCTATTTACTACCATTAATCTAGAAGTATCTCTTTTTTCAACAGGATGTTGAGCAATGAGTTCTTCAGGTAGTTCAAAATCAAATTCACTTAGTTTCATTTAAAAAGCCCTCTTATAAACATCTCTACCATATTTATCTAAAAATTCTTCTTTAAAATCTAATAAACGATCTTCTTGAATTGCTTTACGAATATCTTCTGAAAGTTGTAATAAGAATCTTACATTGTGAATCGATAACAATGTTTTTCCAAATAATTCATCTGATTTATGAAGATGTCTTAAATAAGCTCTTGTATAATTTCTACAAGTATAACAATCACATTCAGGATCAATAGGAGTAAAATCTTCTTTAAACTTTTCATTATTAATATTCATACGTCCATGATGTGTCATTAAAGCACCATGTCTAGCAACACGTGTTGGTAAAACACAATCATACATATCAATACCACGAATCGCAGCTTCAATTAAATCAATTGGATTACCAACTCCCATTAAATAACGTGGTTTATCTTCAGGTAACCATTGAACCGCATCTTCGACCATTTTATACATTACATCTTTTGGTTCACCAACGCTCGTTCCACCAATTGAATAACCAGGGAAATCCATTTCTACAAGTGCTTTGGCACATTTTTCTCTTAAATCAGGATATTCTCCACCTTGAACAATTCCAAATAACGCTTGTTTTTCATTATGATGCGCTTCTTTACCTCTTTTAGCCCAACGAATTGTTCTTTCAACACTATGTTTCATATAATCATAAGTTGCTGGATAAGGAGCACATTCATCTAAAGACATAATCATATCTGCTCCTAATTTGTTTTGAATATCGATAGCTTTTTCTGGAGATAAGAATAAAGACTTACCATCAATAATACTTTTAAAATAAACGCCTTCTTCTTTGATCTTTCTTGTTTTTCCCAAAGAAAAAACTTGGAATCCTCCACTATCTGTAAGCATAGGACCATCATAGTTCATAAACTTATGAAGACCACCTGCTTTAGCAACAATATCTTCCCCAGGTCTTAACCATAAGTGATATGTATTAGAAAGGATTACTTGTGATCCCATTTCTTTTAACATTTCAGGGGCAATCCCTTTTACTGTAGCTAGTGTACCTACAGGCATAAACATAGGTGTTTCTACATCTCCATGGGGAGTATGTAAAATCCCATATCGAGCACCACTTTGTTTACAAACATGTTTTAATTCATACCAAAAATCTTTCATTTTTCCACCTCTTTTTGCCTATTCATTATACATGAAAGTATTTATAAATAAAATAGAAAAAGAGCTAAATGCTCTTAATCAAATGTAACATATTCATTTTCTAAAGGTTTAGCACCTTCTAAATGATCAACATGTAAAATAGGAATATTACTTTGAATAGATTCATCATATTCTAAACTAATGGTTCCATCAACCACTAACCATTCATCTTTAATTAAATCTTTAGCGTATTTACTAATACATACTAAACCTAAAAGTTGCATATCATCACTACAACATACCATGGCTTGTCTACCTAAAACAAAACCATTTTCAATTAATTTATCACGGCCAATCACTTTACCTTTGATCTTAATTGTTTTATTTTCATAGATTTGAGGATTTTCCATAATATGCATACAGAAAATACCATAATCCATATCATTTACTTCAATATAATCATCATTTAAGTTATATGGTAAATCATTAACAGTTAAATCTTCAATTTGTCTATTTTTATTTTCATAAACAATTTGACACATTGGATTTAAAGATTTAATACTTCCTCTAATAGGATATTTCTTTGTATTTTCATCACAACGATTAACAATAACTAAATCACTACCAGTAACATGATAAACGAATTGTCCACGCATATTGTTGTAATAAAGATCAAATGTTTCAGCAGAAATCGTTGTAAGGATTTGAACAACTTGCCATTGATCAATACAAATTTCATCCACGAATTTTGTATTATCCCACATTCCGTTATATTCAATCATAACTTGTGTTGGTTGGTATTTTTGATGTAAATGAAGAAGAGTTTCATAATTTAAATCTTCTTCGTTTTCAATAAATTCAACAGAAGCATTTTCTTTTTCTAAAGCTGGAATATCAAAAGCGACTTCACCTTCTTCGCAGGCAATGATCAAAGTTTTTTCATCTTCACCAAAACCTTGTTCAAGAAGAGTATCTTGGATAAATGAAGATTTTCCACTTTCTAAAAATCCAGTAAACAAATAAACTCTTGTTTTATTCATACGCTTATCCTAAAAATAACTCCTTAATTGTATTTTCATCTAAGTCTTTACCAATTACACAAACTTGGCCTGTATAAATAGGTTTACCTAAACGAATTTCAAATTCACCTGGTACTAAATCAAAATACCACCAATCTTCATTTCCGCTATCTACAAAACCTTTAGCTCTTAAAACATTATCATCATTACATAATTTATTTAAGATATCACTTAATTCAACTTCGTTATATTTTTTAACAGTATCAAATCCGATACTATTGAAAACTTCATCTGCATGATGGTGATGATGTCCACAACCACATTCATGATCATGGTCATGGTGATGATGATCATGCCCGCAACATTCATGTTCATGGTCGTGTTCATGGTGATCATGTCCACAACATTCATGGTCATGATTGTGTTCATGATGATCGTGTCCACAACATTCATGGTCGTGATCGTGTTCATGGTGGTCGTGTCCACAACATTCATGGTCATGGTCGTGTTCATGATGGTCATGCCCGCAACATTCATGATCATGTTCATGCAATAATTCTTCTTGAATGTTCACTTCACAAGCATTAATGATATCTAAACCATTTAATTTATCCCAAGCAGTTGTAATGATTGGTGAATGATCGTTTAATCCTTTTAAGATGTCTAAGCATTCTTTTAATTGGAATTCAGTTAAGTCTTGGCTACGACTTAAAACAATTAATGATGCATGTTCAACTTGGTTATTATAGAATTCACCAAAGTTTTTAGTATACATACGACATTTTTTAGCATCTACAACTGTAATAAAATTATCTAATTCCATTTCATCACTATTGATTGTAGAAACAGCTTTAATAACATCAGATAATTTACCAACTCCAGAAGGTTCGATAATAACACGATCAGGATGATACGTATCTAAGACTTCTTTTAATGATGTTTCGAAATCTCCTACTAAACTACAACAAATACATCCAGAGTTCATTTCGTTGATTGTAACACCAGAATCTTTTAAGAATGTTCCATCAATTCCAATTTCTCCAAATTCATTTTCTATTAATACGATTTTTTCATTTTGATATGCTTCAGCAATTAATTTTTTAATTAATGTTGTTTTTCCAGCACCTAAAAAGCCAGAAATAATATCTATTTTACTCATATATTTCACCTCCGCTAGATTATAACACTCATAAATCATTTCATCAAATGATAATACCTATGTTATAATGATTGACAAGTAAAGGGTGATAAAAAATGAAATGTCCAATAATTAAAAAATGTGGAGGATGCTTTTATCCACAAGATCAATATCAAGAAGAATTAAAAGAAAAGACATTATTTATAGAAAAAGAAATAAAGAAAACAAAATTAAAAATAGATGTAAAACCAACAGTAGCTTCACCATTAGTTAATGGTTATCGAAATAAAGCAATTGTAGCTTTTAATCAAAAATATGAATACGGTCTCTACGAAGAACATAGCCAAGATATTATTCCTTATAAACACTGTTTATTACACGAAGATATTATGGATGAAATCTTACAATATATACAAAGCTATTTAAGAAAGTATCGTGTTTCTATTTATGATCGTAAAAGACATAAAGGGTTATTAAGACATGTTTTAATTCGTCGAGGTGTTAAAACCGATCAAACAATGGTTGTTTTAGTATGTAATGAAAATATGTGGCGTGGATCTAAACAATTTTGTAGCCAATTAGTTAAGAGGTTTCCAAGCGTTAAAACAATTGTCTTAAATGTCAATACACGTAAAACACCAATTGTTTTAGGTAATGAAGATAAGGTTCTTTATGGTAAAGGATTTATTGTTGATGAATTGTGTGGTTTGAAATTTAAGATTTCTCCACAATCTTTTTATCAAATCAATCATGATCAATGTGTGAATCTTTATACCAAAGCTTTATCCTTATTGAATATTAAAGGAAATGAAACAGCAATTGATGCTTATTGTGGTATTGGAACAATAGGAATGATTCTATCACAAAAAGTAAAACAAGTTATTGGAGTGGAAAGTAATAAGGATGCAATCAAAGATGCAAAAAACAATGCACGTATGAATCAACTTTCTAATATTCAATTTGTGTGTGATGATGCGACTGAATTTATGAAAAAACTTGCGAAAGAAAAGCATAAAGTAGATGTTGTCATTATGGATCCCCCAAGAAGTGGTTCAACCAAACAATTCATGGATTCGGTTAAAATATTAAATCCTAAACAAGTTGTTTATATTTCATGTGATCCAACGACACAAATTAGAGATATACAATACTTTAAAAAGATTGGTTATCATACTCATACAATGTATCTTTATGATATGTTTCCACATACAAGACATGTTGAGTCAATTTGCCTTTTAAGTGCTAAATAAAATCGATACTTTTGTGTATCGTTAAAAGTGATGAATGTATTCAATTAGTAACATTATTTAACTAAAAATGGAGGATAATTTTGAAAAAGAAAACTACAGAAGTAACAACAAAATATACTTGGAAATTTTGGGGGTTGGTGATAGGTGAAATAACATTTATTGTTATTTTTATTCTTCTGTTTGGTTTGTCTATTAAAGCACTTGTCCAAGATATTCAAATAAATACTTATAAATATAAATCTGAAGGAACAGTAACTGTTGCAGAATTTTATGGAAAAACATGGGTTTCTAATGGTTCAGATAGTGGTTCTTCAAGTAAGTTTAGTTATATGCATTATGTTATTCATTTTGATAAAGAAGTTGGTGGATATGATCAGTATGAATATAGCGCAAGCAATATGATTGCGACAGAAAGATATTTAGGTGATCGATATGTTGTGTTATTTAATAATAATGTTGATAATGCAAAAATAATTCAAAAAGAAGATATCTTTATTGATAATGTTATTTTGGTGATATTTATTACTTTAATGATAATACTATTTCTTTTAAGAAAGAAAATATATTTAGGGTTTATTAGTTTGAATAAAAAGCAAGATAAATTTATTTACAATTAGATACAGTTTAAAGAAAAAGATTTTATGAATTAATGGAAAATATTGATAAAATCTTTTTTTGTTTAATTGACAATTAAATGTACAAAAAATGTATGATTTTTATAGTAAATTAAAACAGCTTGTATTACAATTGTTTTATGAAGAAGATAAGTAGGAGGGGTGTTTTTATGTATAAGATAAATGATTTATATGATTTAACACATAGTCAAGCAAAGGATTATTTATCAAAATATGAGTATCCTTGGCAAGCTTTAAAAGGAATTAAAGATTTTATTATTGAATTAGGAGAAACTTTAGGGGATGAATATCAAGAAGTGAATGAACATGTTTGGATTCACAAAGATGCTAAAGTTTTTGATAGTGCTTATATTGGTTCACCTTGTATTATTGGTGCAGGAACAGAAGTGAGACATTGTGCTTTTATCAGAGGAAGTGCATTAGTAGGAGAAAATTGTGTTATTGGTAATTCTGTTGAGTTAAAGAATGTTATTATTTTTGATAATGTACAAGTTCCTCATTATAACTATGTAGGTGATTCTATTTTGGGATATAAGTCTCATATGGGTGCAGGATCAATTACAAGTAATGTTAAAAGTGATAAAACACTCGTTGTTGTAAAAGATAGATTTAATCACGAAGAGATTGAAACGGGACTTAAAAAAATGGGTGCAATGCTAGGAGATTATGTAGAAGTAGGATGTAATAGTGTTTTAAACCCTGGAACTGTTATTGGAAGAAATAGTAATATTTATCCATTATCTAGAGTAAGAGGCGTTGTACCAGAAAATTCAATTTTTAAGGAACTTAATGATATCGTAGAAAAGAAATAATTATTAGAGGCAATGTAATTTAAAAACATTGCTTTTTTATTGATATTATACTCATATATGTAATTAAAATTATAAAAATTTAAATTAGATGAGTATTTAAGTAATTAAAATAGCATATTGGTTATAAAGGGTTGATAAAAATTAAAAAAATGGTATGGTTTAAGTAAATATTCTATATGAAGAAAGGATAGAAAAAATGAATAAAAAAGTAAGAAAAGCAATTATACCAGCAGCAGGATTAGGAACAAGATTTCTACCAG